>CAZNSL010000718.1:0-523 GCA_964574975.1 uncultured Alcaligenaceae bacterium
TCCGCTGCGCGTCGCGGCTAACCAGTGGGGCGAGTCGATGAACTTCAACCTCTCGACGGCCACGCGGGTCGGCCTGAACTTCGTCGCCCTGCTCGGCGGCATCCTGGCCCTGCGCCTCGGCGAGGCGATCTTCATCCCGCTGGTTATCGCGTTGTTGCTGGCGACGATTCTTTGGTCGTCGGCCAACCGGCTGCACACTTTCTACCGCCTGCCGTGGACGGCGGCCTGCATCGTCTCCGTCGTGGTGCTGGTGCTGGTCAACCTCGTCGTCACCACGGGACTCGTCCTGGCGGTGCCGCGGCTCGTGCAAGACATGACGCCGATCACGCCCGACAAGCAGCAGGAGATATACAACAAGTTCCGCGCCCAGGTCGAGCAAATCAGCCCACTGCCTCTCGACGACCGCTACTTTCCCGCGAAGGCCGAGGACTCGGAGTTCTTCAAGGCGATCCAGAAGGTCCTCGACGGCTCCTTCGTCGGCGAAGCGCTGTTCCGCATCGGCGGCTACATCGTGTCTTGGCTC
>CAZNSL010000718.1:537-3602 GCA_964574975.1 uncultured Alcaligenaceae bacterium
TTCGTCCTCATCCTGTTCATCCTCCTGTTCCTCCTGATGGAAGGGCGAATGCTGACGCGGCGGGTGACCGAGATCTTCGGCCCCAGCCTGGAGGTGCAGGGCAAGGTGTCGCGAACGCTCAGCGAGATGACGCACTCGGTACGGGCATATCTGGTGTCGCGCACGGCCGTCAACATCGGCCTGGCGATCGTCATCGGCGTCGTCTACCAGATGATGGGCCTGAAGCAGCCGTGGACCTGGGCGCTTGTGACCGGCATCCTGTGCTACATACCGTATCTGGGGCCGATCATTGCCGGCATCCCGCCGCTTCTCGATGCCTTCGTCCACGTCTCGCCGCTGGCGGCCTTGGGCGTATTGGTCTTTTACGTCGCGGTGGTGACGCTGGAAGGGTACGTCCTGGTGCCGGTGATCATGGGCCGACACATGGACCTGAATGCGACGACGGTGATGCTGGCGTGCCTGTTCTGGGAACTGGTGTGGGGCATCCCCGGCCTGTTCCTGGCCATGCCGCTGATGGCCGCGGTCAAGTCGATCTGCGAACACGTGCCGGGCTGGAAGCCGTGGGCCAACCTGATGAGTGCCCGCGACGAACCGCCGCGCGGCCCCGGCGGCAGCGGGTCGGATGTGACGCTGTCGATGCGCCCAACGGGGGCGGCGAGTTACAAGGGGTAAAGATTGAGCCCGACGCGCCAACGAGGGAGGTTTCCCTCGCTGGCGCGTCGGGCTCACCGTCGCGCCCAGACGACCAGCCCTACGGCCGCCGCGAGCGCGACGGCGATCGCCGCGTAGCCGTAGCCGGCCCAGCGGCGCATCTTCGCGTCATCCTTCAGCGCTTCGGCCGTCCACGACACGGCACTTTGGCTCTCCGTCAGCCGCTGGAAGACACCGGCGACGAACGCTTGCTCGGTCGGCTGCCGGCCGGTGCCGGCGAGGTAGCAGCCACCGAACTGGGCGACGGAGTCTGGTCCCTCGGCCGGGTCGCCAGCCAGACCGCGGCTCAAGACGCGCGCCAGCCGTGGGCCGCGCGAATAGACCTCACGCAGTAACAGGTACAGGTTGCGATTGGCCTGCTTCGAGGCCGCGTCCTGCCCGTCGGCCTTGAGGAACTTGAGGATGCCCGCCGGCAGCACGGCCGAACCGAGCCACTGCGCGACCTTCTCGTAGATCGTCGGCACCTCGGCCGCCGGCACGTCGGGCACCAGCGGTAGCCGCTGGCCGATGCGCGAACGCGTCAGCATCTCTTCTGGGAAGCCGCGGCGGAACTCGGCAAAGCCGGTCGCCGTCTCCAGGTCGCACAGCAGACCATAGATTGGGGCACGGAGTTGGAGGGCGGTGCGGGTGGCGGCCAGGTCGCCGTGCAGGATACCGGAGGCGGCTCGCGCCGCGTCATCGGTCGCCGTCGACGCCCACGGTACGAGCAGCAGGATGCCGTTGACGGGGCAGAACGGCCGGCGGTCGCGGCGGATCAACCGGCAGAGGAACGCCAGTCGGGCCGTCTCGCGCGTCTGCTCCTCCGCCGACAGGGCGGCCGTACGCTTCGGCGTCGCGCCCTTGGTCATCTCCGCGAGGTCGCGCAGCCGCGCGGCCTCCGTGGGCGTGAGATCGCGCGTCTCGCGGGCGGCCAGCAAGGCGCGCATCTCGTCGGCCAGTTCGACAGCGATGCCGAGGCTCGCGCCGAAGACGACGGTCGCACCGGCGTCCGCCTTGCGGGCGATCGACGACTCCTCCGGGGCCTCGCCGGCCAGCCGGGCGGCGAATCGGCCCCAGGCCGATGCACCGCCGCAGGTGACGTAGATCGCATCGCGGTTGGCGTAGACGCGCAGCGGCCCCTCGCGCGGAGCGCGAACCGTGGAGGTGATGGCCGCCGACTGCATGAGCGCGTCCTCGCCGGCGGCCGGCCGTCCGAGGACGAGGAACAAGGGTGCGTCGGCCGGGGCGATGCCGGCCGCGTCGAGCTTGGCAACGGCCTCGCGCCACGCCTGGTCGATATCGGGAAAGTCGGCCGCCGCCTCTTCCTCGTTCAAGAGTCGCCAGAGGTAGTAACCGAGCCACGAAAGCAGGTAGAGCAGGATGAAGAGAGTCGGCAGGAAGAACTGCCGCAGGTCCTTCGGTACGGCCTGAAGGAAGTAGCCGACTTCGTAGCGGACGTTGACCCACCACAGGAGGGCCAGCACGCCGGCGACGCACAGCAGATGCAGGATGCGCCAGACCCACGGATTCCAGCGGCGGAAGTCGCCGGCGCTGGCGAACACCGGCAGCACCAGCGCGACGGCTTGGCGGAAGAAGGCGGCGAGCTTGGTGAAGAAGACCATCCGAACCCTTCGGGTAAGAACCAAGAACCAAGAACCAAGAACCAAAACCATCGACTCGTGTTGGTTCTTGGTTCTTGGTTCTTGGTTCTTTCTACGGGCGTGGCTTCAGCAGGAAAAACCCCGCCGCGAACGCGCCCAGCGCGACGACGCCAGCGGCGACGCGCAGCATCGTGGCGAACCGCGCCGCTCCGGTCAGTCGCGGAACGTTGGTCGCCACGGCTCGCTCCGGCGGCAGCGGGAAGTCGGCCGCCGACCCCGACAACAGCCGCTTGCGTACCGCCTCGACCCATTGGGCCGGCTGCAGGTCCGCCGGCGGCTCGCCGCGGAAGCCGAGCGTCGCGCACCAGAAGTAGACCGCAACGGCCTCGATGCCGGGCCGCGCCTCGGCCTTCTTCGCCTGCTCCCAGAACCGCCACGCCCGCTGGCTCGACCCACCGTACAGGGCCACTTCGAGCGTCTGTTCTCGCCAGCGGTCGGCCCACGATGTCTCGTTCACGAGCAGCTCGTCGAGCCAGCACGCCAGACCGTAGCGCGCGCCCAGAAACGGCTCGCCGCCGCGCAAGGCACCAAGGGTGTTACGCGGGTCGCCGCCGGGGGACGCCTTCTCGCCAGCGTAGTCGGTGGCGTAGCGCAGCTCGCCTTCGCCGAGCAACAGCGCCTTGAGGCGGGCGTGTTCGGATTCGAGGTGCGCTTGTTCGCCACGGGCGAGTCGGTCGCGCAACTCCAGCCCCGCGCCGAGAACTTGGTGGACCT
>CAZNSL010000719.1:0-3597 GCA_964574975.1 uncultured Alcaligenaceae bacterium
GGGTTGCCGGGTTGCGGCTTCGGCGTGACCGTGCCCACCTCCACGAAGCCGAATCCCATGGCGCCCAGCGCGTCGATGCAGCGTCCATTCTTGTCGAGCCCGGCCGCCATGCCGATGCGATTGGGAAACCGCAGGCCGGCGATCGTGACCGGATCATCGACTCGCGCCTGTGCCCAAAGGCAGCGTGCCGGCGTGCCCTGCAGCGCGGCCAGCGACTCGATCGTCAGGTCGTGGGCCCGCTCGGCGTCGAGTCCGAACAGAAAGGCCCGTGCCAGGCCATAGGGAACGAGAGACATGGTGCGCGGCGCGTAAACGGCGCCGCATTCTGGCAGAGGCGCCGATTCAGGCGCCGCAGTGGCGACGCTGCTCCAGCTCCAGCTCGCGCAGCGCCGTGCGCTGCGCCGGATCGGTTGCGGCCTGTCGGCGGCGTTCGGCCAGGCGCGCCTTGGTGTCGCTGCAGGCCTTGACCTGCGGCGATGACGCGGAGGCCTCTGCCGTCTTGGTGTCGGCTTTGCCAGCGGCGTCGTCCTCAGGACAACGCCTGTCGGACAGCGTGACTTTTCCGTTGGCGCCGGTGCAGCGGAACACCTTGTTCGTCTGTGCGAACGTGGCGCCCGCCGCCGCGCCGAACAGCAGCGCCACGACGGCGGCTCGACGAAGGGTGCGGGCATGGGCGTTCAACGGATCCTCCTGCGCGGCATGCAATGACAGCGTGAACCGAATTGTCCGGCAGGCATCGCGGCGGCGTCGTCCCGCGAGCCGGGGTGGCGCATGGACATAATTCACGGACGGTGCACCCTCGCACCACCCGATCGCCCCGTCGCGGGGCATTCCACGCCCAGGACCGACCGATGACAGCCGACCAACTCAAAGCCCAGGTGGCGCGTGCCGCGCTCGACTACGTGGTCGATGGCGCCGTGATCGGCGTCGGTACCGGTTCCACCGTCAACTACTTCATCGACGCGCTGGCCACGGTCCGCCATCGCATTGCCGGGGCGGTCTCGAGCAGCGAGGCGAGCACGGCACGCTTGCGCGGACATGGCATCGAGGTGGTCGAGGCCGGGCAACTCGAGCGGGTGCCGGTCTACGTCGACGGCGCCGACGAGATCGACGGCCGCGGCTGCATGATCAAAGGCGGGGGGGCGGCGCTGACGCGGGAGAAGATCGTCGCCGATCTGGCCGATCGCTTCGTCTGCATCGTCGACCAGAGCAAGCTCGTCGGCACGCTGGGCCGCTATCCGCTGCCGGTGGAGGTGATCCCGATGGCGGTGGCTCAGGTGGCCCGCCGCTTCGCCGAGATGGGTGGCCGCGCCGCGCAGCGTGCCGACGTGGTCACCGACAACGGCAACGCGATCGTCGACGTCGCCGGGCTGTCGATCACCGAACCGCTGGCGATGGAAACCGAGATCAACCAGTGGCCTGGCGTGGTGACGGTGGGCATCTTCGCGCGACACCGTGCGCAGGTGTGCCTGCTTGGCACCTCCGAGGGCGTCAGGACGTTGAAGTTTTGACTTCCTCTGCATGATGTCGGCTTCTGCCGCGTGCCGTTCGCGCGGCGATGCGCGACACGTCCACGGCGTCGAGCAGATCTCGTCCAACGGGCATCGGTGCGCCGCAGATCCAGGCGGCGACGATCTCGGCGCCGAGCGCCGATTGCGCGATCCCTCGCGAGCCCAGGCCCGCCAGGATGTACAGGCCCTCCTGTCGCGGCACGAAGCGCGGTTGCTCGTCGCGCGGCGACGGTGGCGCATCGGGCTGCGGCAAGGCACCCACCAGCGGCAGACGATCTGCCG
Organism: uncultured Alcaligenaceae bacterium; assembly: GCA_964574975.1. Lineage (GTDB taxonomy): Bacteria > Planctomycetota > Planctomycetia > Gemmatales > Gemmataceae > JAXMAS01. Next base: position 1,794 of record CAZNSL010000719.1, read on the forward strand.
TTTCAAGTCGCCAACCGACGCGCCCGGCGAGTCGCTCGGCATCGTTATCGACGGACATGCCGCACAGCGCAGCCAGGGCGTCGAGGTTGCGACGATGGTCGCGTTCGCGCAGTGTCGCGTCGTCATCGCCGGCATCGCGTGTCGCGCCGCACAGCAAGGCGCCGTCGGGCAGCGTGATGGCATAGCCGTCGCCGGCGATCGGGCAGGCGGGCCTGGGCGAGCGTACCGACGCATCCAGCACGCTGACCTGGCCGCGCGTCGAGCGGCAACTGCCGAGGTCGACGCCGGCGAGGCGCCTGGCATCGTGAGCATTGGCAAGCAGCACCGCGTCGGCCGCCGCGAGGCGGCGACCATCGGCACCGAGCAGGCACCAGCGGCCACTTTCGTCGCGCTCGAGGCGTGAGACCCACGTGTTTGCGTGAACCTCCCACATGGCTCGGCCGATGGCGTCAGCCACCACCGTGCGAGGATCGACCCAGCCACCCCGTGCATACCACCAGCACGGCCCGGCGACGCGGCAGCCGGCGCGTTGCGCGGCCGCCAAAGGGTCGAGGGCCTGCGCGTACTCCACAGGCAACGCCTGCCGTTCGAGCCGTTCGCGCATCGCGGCGCAGCCGGCATGGGTCTCCAGACGCAGCAGGCCGCGGAGATCGCCCTGTACGGCTCCGGCGGCGATGCGAGGGCTCAGCACGGCTGTGGCCCGCAGAAAGGCGGCCCGGTGCCAACGCGCATACGGACCGTCCTGCGCATGCACCACGCCATGCAGCAGTCCGGCCGCGTTGCCCGAGCCGCCGGCTGCGGCCTTGGGGGCCTGCTCGAACACCTGCACGCCGATGCCATGCCGCAGAAGCGCTGCGGCGCAGGCGGCACCAGCGAGGCCGGCACCGACGACCGCGACTTCGCGATGGCCATTGCCAAACGAGCGGCCCGGCGGCCGGCGCAGATCGTAGGTCGGCGCGAAGCGGGCCACGAGCATCTCGCGTTTGGTATCGAACCCCTCGACGCGCTGCACCTGGAATCCGGCACGCGCCAAGCCGTCGCGAACGGAGCGTGCGACGCTCCACGTCGCCGCCGTCGCGTCGCGCGCGGCAAGAGGACGCAGGCGTTGCAGCACGTCGGCGGACCACATTGCCGGGTTGCGAGCGGGCGCAAATCCGTCGAGATAGAAGGCGTCGGCCTGCAACATCAGCTGCGGCAACCAGTACGCGATGTCGCCGAACGCCAGTCGCAGCATCACGCGGCCTTGGTCGAGGTCGACGGCATGCAGGTCGGGCGTGGCCGGCGGCCAGGCGGCTAGCCATTCGTGCACCAGCTCCGGCCAGGGGCTCGCGGCATGCACGCGCTGCAGGTCGCCCACGCTCACCGGGTGCTTCTCGATGGCCACGTAGACCAGCCGCCCGCAACGTTGCGGGTCGCTGCGCCAGGCGGCCCAGGTGCTCAGAAAGTTGTGCCCGAGGCCGAACCCCGTCTCCAGAACCACGAAGCGCGGACGGCCGGCCCAGCGCCGCGGCAGGCCGTTGCCGGCGAGGAAGACATGTGCAGCCTGTTCCCGGGCGCCCGCCGCCGGATGGAAGATGTCGTCGTAGTCGAGCGAGCGCGGCGCGGCGGCGTCGCCGAAATCGATTCGCGCAGGACGCAGCGGGCCCGGCGCGGAACTCATTGCGCTGCGTTCGCGCCGCAACGACGGCGGGTCGTCCTCGGCGCGGAGCTCAGACGCGCTTGCGGTACTCGTGCGTGCGCGTGTCGATCTCGATCTTGTCGCCCTGGGCCACGAAGATCGGCACCGGGATCTCGAAGCCGGTGG
>CAZNSL010000720.1:0-3594 GCA_964574975.1 uncultured Alcaligenaceae bacterium
ACACGCCCGCCGGCGTGCAGATGATGACCGACATCGACAAGTACCTGTCGTTCGTCATCACGATGTTCATCGCCTTCGGCCTGACGTTCGAGACGCCGGTGGTCGTCATCGTCCTCGTCCGGATGGGCGTGGTCAGCCTGGAGAAGCTCCGCGCCGCGCGGTCGTACGTGATCGTCGGCGCGTTCGTGATCGCCGCGATCTTCACCCCGCCCGACGTGCTGTCGCAGTTCATGCTCGCGATGCCGCTGTGGCTGCTCTACGAGTTGGGGCTCTTCCTGGCGCGGTTCGTCTCCGTGCCGAAGAAGGACGAGGAGGCCGAGGAAGCCGTGGCGAAGTAGACCGCCGCGCGCGCGGTGGAGGGATCCCCGGTCGTCCGGCGCCGCTGTGCCGGGCCGGGCCCGTCCTGCGGCGCCCCGTTGCATGGCGGGCCGGCGCGGCGTAGGCTGTCGCCGCCCCTTGGTCCCCTGCGGGAGGTGCGCCATGAACCGAGTCGTCGCGTCGATTCCGGTTGGCCTGATCCTGTGCGGCGTGGCAACCCCGGCGTTCGCGCAGCCGCTGGGCGCGCTCCTTCCCGGATTCAACGGCGGCCGGCCCTGGTTCCCCGGCGCGCCGTTCGCCGAGCAGTCGTACTTCCACCTCGTCGCCCCCAACCTCGGCCCGCAGTACGCCGGCCAGCCGATCACGTTCGGTGGCTACGCGAAGCAGGGCGGCGTCGCGCGGCCCGCGGTGGCCAGCGTCGCGCAGGCGGCGCCGCTATCGGTCCCGACGACGGATCTGAGCGCGGAGGCCAAGATCCTGGGCGAGGTGCTCTTCCCGCAGTCGGAGCTCATTCAATCCGCCATCGCGTATTACGCCGGCTTCGATGTCGTCGCCGGCAACTTGCGCAAGTCCGACGGCAACTACGACGCCCACCTGTTCATTGTCGACACCAGCCGGTCCCCGAACGACCCACTGTCGCTGAAAGCGTCGCTCAAGCTCAACCCCGCGAACGTGGCGTCGGAGGAGGTGACGAGCCTGTACTACGGGCGGCTGCCGTTGACGTCGGTGGCGGCGGCCGAAGGGCCGTCGTTCTATTTCAGCACGGCACGCAAGCTCACCGACGATTGTCACGTGCCGGTGATCGGAAAGACCACCCGGCTCGACGCGAGCCTCGCGCTCGGCGTGGAATACCGGAGCGACGCGCTCGGATCGCTCGGCACCTGCTACACGAAGTCCATCCGCGTCAAGCCCAATTCGACCTGGCCGGGGTTGGCGCCCGTCGACCAGTGGGAACGGCACCTGTTCGCGGGCGCCCGCTGCCGCGACAGCGCGACCACCCCGGAGCAGGTCTGCCTCGCGAAGTTCCTCGACGGCATGACAGGCTTCACGCTCGACACGGGCTTCGGCGGCGACGGACAGGTGGTCGTGCGGCACCCGACCGGCGGAACCCTGCGCTACTGGGACCACGCGATCGGCCCGGACGGCCGGGTCACCGTCAGCGCCGGGCTCGGGAACGCGCAGGGCGCATTCACACCGATCCTGTTCCGGCTCAATGCCGACGGCAGTGGCGACCCGACGTTCGGGACCAACGGCGTCCTCGCCGTTCCGGCGACCGGGCTCTCCACCAATCCGCGGACGCTTACCATCGACTACAACTACAACTACCAGCTGACCGGTGAGACCTACACGGCCAACTCGGTGCGGCCGTTCGCGTACTTCCACACGAAGGCGCAGGTGACCGCCGGCGCCTACGAGGGGAAGTACGTCGAGTACGACTTCGCCGGGCACTCGAACTCGGGCTTCTTCGTGCACCACCGCCATCCCGACGGAACCATCACCGCGGCCGGCGCGACATACGGCAACTATCCCGATACGGGCACGATGCGGCCGTTCGCCGTGCAGATCACAGGCCCGGCGGCGGCGCTGCCGGCGATCCAGTACTACCACGGCCAATACCAGACCTACGTGACTGTCGCCAACCCAGACGAGGTCGGCAAGCTCGACCGTCGCGAGTTCCCGGGCTGGGACCGCACCGGCGCCTACTTCCACGTGCTTCCTACCGGCACGGCCGGCGCGTTCGGCGTCGAGCGGTTCTACTCGGAAGGGTACGCCATCAGCTCGCACTTCTTCCCGGCGACCGCTGCCGAAGCTGCGGCCGTCCGGCTGAACCACGACTGGGGGCTCGAGGGCACGGTGTTCGGTGCCTGGCAGCCCGATGCCGAAGGCAAGTGCCCGCCGTCGTTGCGTGGGGTCTCGCGCGTGTTCCGCGCCGTGTCGGGGCTGCCCAACCACTGGTACGGCCAGGACCGGGTTCGCGTCGGCCAACTGGTCGCGGGTGGCGGCACCCTCGAAGGCTTCGGGGCGAAGGGCTTCGTGTACTGCGCCGAGTGACGGCCGGGCAGGCCGGCGCGGCGGGGCTGCTCGTCCGCTGCCCCCGATCGATGCGGGGTGCGGCTGCGCTTCCGTGCCGTACCGCGCCGTTCCAGCGTCACTGCTTCTCGGGCGGCGGCCGCTTGCCGACGGTGACGTCGACCGCGGCGTCGCGGCCCTTGCGCACGACGTTGACCCTGGCGACCGAGCCCGGCGGCAGCTCGGCGATGCGCGCCAGAAGCTGCGGCACGTTGCGCGTCGGCTTGCCTTCGATCTCCACCACCACGTCGTAGACCTGCATGCCGGCGCGCGCGGCGGGCCCGCCGGGCTCCAGCTCGCGGATCACCACGCCCTCGGCGCGCTCGAGGAGCAGGGCCTTGGCCGCTTCCGCCGTCACGGGCGCCGGCACGATGCCGAGCCAGCCGCGCGTCACCTCGCCGTCGCGGACGATCTGCTCGAAGACGCTGCGCGCGAGCGAGACGGGGATCGAGAAGGCGATCCCCAGCGACCCGCCCGACTGCGAATAGATCGTGCTGTTGATGCCGACCAGGTTGCCGGCGGTGTCGACGAGCGCGCCGCCCGAGTTGCCCGGGTTGATCGCGGCGTCGGTCTGGATGAAGTCCTCGAAGCGGTTCACGCCGAGGTAGTTGCGGCCCATTGCGCTGACGATCCCGAACGTGACGGTGTTGCCGAGGCCGAACGGGTTGCCGATCGCCAAGACGACGTCGCCGACCTGCAGGTTGTCGGCGCTGGCGAACGTCATCGCCGGCAGTCCTTCGGCGTCGGCCTTGAGAACGGCGAGGTCGGACTCGGGGTCCGTCCCGCGCACGCGCGCGGAGATCCGCCGGCCGTCCGAGAGCACGAGCTGGATGTCGTCGGCGCCCTCGATCACGTGATGGTTGGTCAGCACGTAGCCTTCCGGCGAGACGATGACGCCGGAGCCGAGGCTCGTCTGCCGGCGGCCGGTGCCGCGGTCGAGCTCCGGGAAGTAGCGGCGGAAAAGCGGATCCTCGGCCAGCGGGCTCCGCGCACGCACGTCCTTGCTCGTGTAGAGGTTGACGACCGCCGGCATGGCCTTCTTCGCCGCGTCGGCGTAGCTCGCCACGCGGGCGGCCGTCACCGGCGTGGCCGTCTCCTGTGTAACGACGACGGTGCCCGTGCGCACGGCGCCGTGCGGGAGGAGGTCCGGACGCAGCGTGACGACGACGAACAGCGCGGCGAGGCACAGCGTGCACGCCTGCGCGA
>CAZNSL010000721.1:0-3581 GCA_964574975.1 uncultured Alcaligenaceae bacterium
GAGGCGCTTCCACTTCAGTTGTCAAGCCCCGAACACACTGGGTGAACTCCAGACGAGGACGACTTGCCAAACGGGGCCAGATCGCGCATCTTAAGGCGTTCGCAAGCACTCCCGAACCCCGGAGGCAGAATGAGGAACATTCCCGCGAAGCGGTTACTCGGCGCGGCGCTGGCCGCCACCCTGATCGGCACGGCGACGGCCGAGGTCGTCACCGTTCCCGGCAGCAGTGCCCGGTACGAGACGGCGATGGAGGTGCAGGCGGGCGGCAAGCCGGTCCGGCTGACGCTCACCGGAGCCGCCATGCGCCGCAAGGCGTTCTTCAACGTCTACGCTGTCGCCAGCTACCTGCAGGAAGGCGTCGCCGCCAAGTCCGCGGAGCAACTCGCCGCCGCCGACGGCGTCAAGCTCCTGTATCTGGTCATGGAGCGCGACGTGGGCGGACGCGAGATGGCCGATGCGATCGCCGCCGGCGTCCACGGCAACTACCCTGGCGACACCTATGCGGCCGAACTCAAGAAGGTCGGCAAGGTTCTCGGAACGATCGAACTGCGCAAGGGCGACCACGTGAAGCTGACCGCGGTGCCGCGGGTCGGCCTCCGCTGCGAAGTCGTCGGGAAGACCGACGTGACCATCGGGAGCCCCGGCTTTGCCAAGGCGATCTGGGATATCTACCTCGGCAAGCACAACCTCGGTGAGACGGTCAAGTCAGGCCTCGTCTCGCGCCGGTAGGCGGCGGGACGAGCGCGCGGGCAACGGTTCCGGCGTCGCGAGTGGTTGGCACTCGTCACGAGAACTGTCGTTGGGGTCGTTCGCCCCGACCCCATCAGCCGCCGGCCTTGTACAATCCGCCGACGAGCGTCGCCGCGGCGAACAGACCGACGACGTTGAGAAAGTAGGTCGCGACGAGCGGGACGGTCGCCAAAAGCAGGGCCGAGACCAATCCCCAGCCCATGTCCATCGCCCGGCGGAACGCCATCACGCTCAGGACTCCAGCGACCAACATGAAGGCGACGGTCAGCGGGTTCATGGGGTCATTACACGTCCTACTGCCGCCGCGGCAACCGCACTTGCGTCGCGCCTGAGCCGCGCTGGCGGAGCGCGAAAACCGCCTACACCCATTTCTTCGCCGACCGGTCCCGATAGAACTAGGCTGCACCGACACCTGGAGCATGCCGACCATGTGCAAACGCCTGCTGTGGCTCGCTGCGGCTATTGGGCTGGTCTGTCCGCCGACCGGGCAATCGCAAATCGCCACCTACGTGCAGATCAACACCAACGCGCTCGGTCAGGACATCGTCGGCGACGCCGCGAACGAACCATCTCTCGCCGTCGACCCGACCAACCCCAACCGCATGGCCGTGGGTTGGCGGCAGTTCGACACGATCACGAACAATTTCCGCCAGGCCGGCGTAGCGTACACCACCAACGGCGGACAGTCGTGGACCACATCGGTCCTGACGCCGGGCCTCTTCCGCAGCGACCCCGTGCTACGCTCGGACGCCGACGGCAACTTCTACTACTCCAGCCTCAGTTCGACGACGAGCGCCGAGGTGTTCAAGTCCACCAACGGCGGAATGAGTTGGGGGTCGCCGGTCCCCGCCTTCGGTGGCGACAAGCAGTGGATCGCCGTCGATACGACCAACGGCCCAGGCCGCGGACACGTCTACCAGCACTGGAACTTCCAGTTCAGTTCGGTGGCGAACACGAGCTTCACTCGCTCGGTCAACGGCGGAGCTTCCTACCAGAATCCCGTCACCGGGCCATTCCCGTACTCGAAGTGGGGTCAACTGGCGGTGGGGCCGAACGGCAACCTGTACGCCGCCGGCGCGACCCTGGATCAATCGGGGCACCTGTTCTCCGTCTCCACCAACGCCCAGTTCGCGGGGGATACGCCAACGTTTCAAAGTCAGCCGATCAACATGGGCGGAACGACGCCCTTCGGGAGCAACTCGGTGAACCCCGGCGGCCTACTCGGCCAGATCAACCTACAGGCGGCCGACAACGGCAACCTGTACATGTTGGCGTCGGTGAACCCACCGGGGTCCGACCCGCTCGACGTAATGTTCGTCCGCAGTACGGACGGTGGAGCCACCTGGAGTAGTCCGATTCGGGTCAACAACAACCCGACCGGCGAGAACTCCTACCAGTGGTTCGGCACGATGTCGGTGGCCCCGAACGGCCGCATCGACGCGGTGTGGAACGACACGGGCGTCGATGCCAGCAACACCATGTCGGTGATGCGCTACGCCTATTCCCTCGACGCGGGGGACACCTGGCTGGGGCAATCGGTGTTCACGCCGGCCTACAACCACCTGCTCGGCTTCCCGAATCAGGACAAGATCGGCGACTACTGGGACATGACCTCGGACGACCTGGGCGCAAACCTGGTGTTCTCGGCAACGTTCACCGGCGGCCAGGACGTGTACTACATGCGCATCACCGCGGTGCCGGAGCCGACCGCCTTGGCAATCGCATCCGTCGGCGGCCTGGCCCTGACGCTGATACGGCGGCGAGACCGGCGGACGACACAGAGGTAGTTTCCGAAGCCCGTCACATCCATGGCAAACGATCGAGGTCTAGGTTGCCGCCGCTGACGACGACGCCCACCCGCTGACCCGCGAACAGGCCGCGGTCGCGCAAGACGGCCGCCAGTGGTACCGCTGCAGACGGCTCCGCCACCACCCGTAGCCGTTCCCAGATCAGCCGCGTCGCCGCCAAAATGTCCGCCTCCGACACCGCCACCACCGTCACACCGTGCCGCGCGAGGATGGTCAGCGTCCGCTCGCTCAGGGCCGCCCGCAGGCCATCGGCGATCGTGGTGCCAGGCCGCGACGCCGGCATCAGCCGGCCGGCCTTCAGCGACTCGGCTGCGTCGTCGGCCAGTTCCGGCTCCGCGGCAACCACGGCCGTCGCCGGGCTGACCGCCGCCGTGGCGATCGCGATGCCGCTCGTTAAACCGCCGCCGCTAACGGGGACGACGACCGCATCGAGGCCCGGCACCTGTCGGTGCAACTCCAGCGCCAGCGTGCCCTGACCAGCGATGACCCACGGGTCATCGAACGGGTGGACGAGCGTTGCGCCGGTCTCGGCGACGAGCTTCGCTGCGACCTCCTCGCGCGCGGCCAGGGTCGGCTCGCACGGCACGACGCGGCCGCCGGCGGCGATCACCGCACGCCGTTTCACTTCGGGTGCGTTCGTCGGCATGACGACGTGGGCCGCGATGCCTCGCAGCTTGGCCGCGAGGGCCAGCGCGGCGGCGTGGTTGCCGGACGAGTGCGTCGCCACGCCGCGAACCGCAATGGCATCGGGCAGCGCGAAGACGGCGTTGCACGCGCCGCGGAACTTGAACGCCCCGGCCCGTTGGAACGTCTCGCACTTGAAGAAGAGTGCCGCCCCGGCCCGTGTGTCGAGATCGTCGTCGGTCAGCACCGGTGTCTCGCGCGCAAATGGCGCGATGCGCGAGGCCGCGGCCCGCACATCGTCGATCGTCGGAACGTCCATCGGCCACCTCGAGAACGTAGGGTGGGACGAGTGGAGCGAGTCCCACCGCGAAGGCTCAGAATCTGAGCGTTCGCGGTGGG
>CAZNSL010000722.1:0-3580 GCA_964574975.1 uncultured Alcaligenaceae bacterium
CGACGAGGTTCTTGCCGATGTCGTGAACGTCGCCCTTCACGGTGGCCAGCACGATCTTGCCCTTCTCCGCCCCTTCGACCTTCTCCATGAACTGTTCGAGGTACGCAACGGCCGCCTTCATGACTTCCGCGGACTGCAACACGAACGGCAACTGCATCTGACCGCTGCCGAACAGGTCGCCGACGACCTTCATGCCGCCGAGCAGAACCTTGTTGATGACGTCGATGGGCGAGTAGCGCTCGCGCGCCAAATCCAGGTCGGCGATCAGCGATTCGCGCCGGCCCTGGATGATCGCCTGCTTCAGCCGCTCCTCCACCGTCTCGCCGAGACTGACGTTCTTCTTCGAGTCGCCCTTCTTGTCGGCGTAATGTTCGATGAGTAGTTGCAGTGGGTCTTCGACGCAGGTGCCGGCCGCGTTGAAGGTGCGCTCGTCGAACAGGAGCCGGCGCGCCAGTTCTTTGCCCTCGGTGTCGATGGACGCCAGCGGCATGATCTTGGCCGCGTGCAGGATCGCCGAATCGAGGCCGTATTCCAGGGCGTAGTGCAGGTAGACCGAGTTCACCACCTGCCGCGTATACGGGCTCAGGCCGAACGAGCAGTTCGACAGGCCGACGTGCGTCAGCGCGCCGGGCAACCGTTCCTTGATGAGCTTGATGGCCTCGAAGGTAGCGAGAGCGCTCTTGCGCGTCTGCTCCTGGCCGGTGGACACGGGGAAGACGAGGCAGTCGAAGAGCAGGTCGCTCGGCGGGATGCCGTACTCGCCGACGACGATGTCGTAGATGCGCTTGGCGACCTGGAACTTCCACTCGGCCGTGTCGGCCTGCCCCGTCTCGTCGATGGTCAGTGCGACGAGGGCGGCCCCGTACTTCTTGGCGAGCCTGGTCTTGGGGTCGAGCGATTTGCGGCCGTCTTCGAGGTTGATCGAGTTGATGATCGCCTTGCCGCTGGTGAGCTTCAGCGCCGCCTCGATGACCGGCACCTCGGTGCTGTCGAGCATGAGCGGCTTGGTGAGGACGGCATTGTAGCGCTTGATGACCTCCTTCATGTCGCGGACGCCGTCGCGGCCGACGTAGTCCACGCACACGTCGAGGACGTGGACGCCTTCGCGCTCCTGCTCCTGGGCCATCTCGACCAGGCCGTGCCAGTCCTCCTTTTCGAGGAGTTGCTTGAACTTGCGCGAGCCGTTGGTGTTGGTGCGTTCGCCGACGAGTAGCGGTTTCTGATCGACGACGAGTTCCTGCGCCGATTGCAGGCTCGACACGGCGGACAGGTAGACGGGGCTACGCTTGGCGGGCGTCTTGCCGCCGATGCGTTCGACGACGGCCTTCAGGTGTTCGGGCGTGGTGCCACAGCAGCCGCCAACCATGCACGCGCCGTACTCGACGACGAACCGCTCCAACCAGTCGGCCAGCCCTGTCGGGTCGAGGGGGAAGTACGTCTCGTCGCCGCGCGTCTCCGGCAGGCCGGCGTTGGGCAGGACGCTCAGGCGCTTGCGGCTATGACGGCTGAGGTGGCGCACGTCGTCGTGCATCAGGTCGGGGCCGACACCGCAGTTGAGGCCGAGGACGTCGATCTCGTCGATCGGTTCGAGCGCGACCAGGGCGGCCGGGATGTCGGTGCCCGGCAGCATCTTCTTCCGCGCGTCGATGATCGTCAGTTGCACCATTAGCGGCAGGCGCACGCCGGCCCGCTTCATCTCCTCGATGGCCGTGATGGCCACGGCCTTGGCCTGCAACACGTCGAAGCAGGTCTCGATCAGGATGGCGTCGACCCGTTCCTCGATGAGGATTTGCAGTTGCCGGCGGTACGACTCGGCGAGGGCGTCGAAGTCGGCGTAGATGGCCGGGTCGGTCAGCGACGGCATCTTGGTGCCGGGGCCGACGGAGCCGACGACGTAGCGCGGCCGGGCGGGCGTCGAGAAGTCGGCGGCGGCTTTCCGGGCGATTTGGACGTTGAGGCGGTTGATCTCGTCGAGGCGGTCGCCCATGCCGAACTCGTCGAGGACGAGCCGGCTGGCGTTGAAGGTGTTGGTCTCGACGGCGTCGCAGCCGACGGCGAGGAAGCCACGATGGATGTCCTCGATCCATTCCGGGTGCGTGTAGACGAGGGCATCGGAGAGGTTCATGAGCGACTTACCGTTGGGCGCGTGGCCCCAGTCGGCGTCGGTCGGCTTGTAGCGGTGTAATCCGGTGCCCATCGCCCCATCGAGGATGAGGACGCGGTCGTCGAGGCGTGCGAGGAAATCGGTCATGGAGCTGCGGTTGCCATGCGGGCGCAAGGGGTTCCGGGCGCGAAGTCACTCCTTACGAGGATAGGTGGTGGGGGCGGCAGCAGGAAGGGGAAAAGCCACCGGAGCGGGTTTCATCCGAGCCGCGCACGCAGCACGCGAAGCGTGCGGAGTCAGCGGACGTGGACGCCATTACTGTGCGTTTGTCCGCTGACTCCGCACGCTTCGCGTGCTGCGTGCGCGGCTCGGATAGTGCCAGGAATGAAGTCGGGGGGGGGGGGGGGGGGGGGGGGGGGGGGGCGGCGCGGGGGGCGCGATCCGTCCGTGGTCGCGGCCGCCCGAGTTCGCCCCCGCATCCGTGCGGGGGATGTTAAAGAACCAGTCCCGTCCGACACCGCTGAAGGGGGCCGGCCGCATCGTCGGACCCCTCGACCCTCGCATCCAAATGCGCATGTCTAGGGCCATCCATGGCCCCGGGCGGGCGCGTACGGGACTGGCTCTGGTCGCAGCACCGCCGGCGTCTCGGTCGCGAACCTCGCACCAAAAGACGGTAGCCGGCGGGCGGTTATTCGATCCGGAAATTCACACGACCGATTCAGGGAAAATCGGTCGCCGGGGAGACGGCCCCGGGGGCGGATGGGGGGCGACAGTTACCCCGGCGGGCCGGAGTCTCCCGACGCGGTCGGCGCGTGTGCCGGACGGGGGCGAGTCGGGAGTTCGTGTCGCGTCGTGCAGGTCATGGACGAGAGGTTACTGTCCCGCGTCGGGATGTCAACGGCGAAATCGGTTCGGCGAACCAAGATTCCCCCAAGCCACGTTCGTCACGCGGCTTGCGCCGCCACATTTTTTTCGCTCCGCGCGGCGGTCTTCTCACGAATCGACACATCAAGACATGATAATGCGGATGCGCACAGACGTGCCTGGTAAATGGCCTCCGCATGTGCCGTGTGGGACGGCATTTGTGGACCCGCCGATTAGGGGGGTGCCGCACGCCCGGGTTTCGGATCCCACTGCGCACCGCACAAGGCGGGGGTGGGCTTGCGAGCGCCGGGCCGATTGTTGGCACCCTGGCAGGTCGACATCGGTCCAACAATTAGCGCTGCCCCATCACGAGCACCGCAGAGGCCACCTCCCATCATTGGCAACCCCGGCCGCGGAATCAAGACAAAACCGGCACCTCCGACGAGGAAGAATTCGCCACAGAGGCACGGAGGGCACAGAGAAAGGCAGATTCTGAATCTGAGAGTTCAGCTCTGCCATTCTCTGTGCCCACTGTGGTGAATTCTACCTTCAGTGGAACGCGATCTCGACCTCGTATCCGCTGGTGGCCCGCGCGCTTCGCTCCAGTTGCTC
>CAZNSL010000723.1:0-1796 GCA_964574975.1 uncultured Alcaligenaceae bacterium
GCGAGCCGGGAGCGTCAGCGACCGGAGTCGGAATCCCCTCCGGTCGCTGACGCTCTCGGCTCGCCTCGCCAATCACCTTGAACCCCGCCTTTGCCACCGCTTCACCGACGGCGCTCGCCGATGCGCCGGCGGGCACCGTCAGCACCTTCTCCGGGACGGACGTGTCCACCGACCACGCGCCGGGGCCGACGGCCGCATCGAGGTGCGGCGTCACCTTCGCCACGCAACTGCCGCAGTTGAGGTTCGTCTTGAGCTTGAGAGTTTCGGTCATGGTGAGTCTCCTTGCCCCATCATACGACCGCTAGAAAAGGCGGGGATGGCCCCCGACGACGCGCCGTTCCTCAAGGCGATCCGCGCTGCCCCGGACGACGACCTGCCGCGGCTGATCTACGCCGACCGGCTCGACGATCGCGGCGACCCGCGCGGCGAGTTCATTCGCCTGCAAATCGCCGGCGGCGACCGCGTCCGTGCGGTCGAACTCGAGGCGGCCCACTGCGCCGACTGGCTCGGCCCCTGCGTCGAGACGTTCTCGCGTTGGCGGTTCGTCCGCGGCCTGCTCGAACCGTTTCTCGATCCGACGGCGTACCTCGACATCGCCGCGAAGTTGGAGCGGACGACCGCGTTTGCCGCCGTCCACCTGCAACCGACGACGCCAGTCCATCCGGAGACAGTCGCCGCGCTGTGCGCGGCCCCGGCGGCCGAGTACGCCCGGTCGCTCCTGCTGGGCTACGAGTGGCTGCGCGACGACGGCGTGCGGGCGGCGTGTGCGTCGCCGCACCTGGTCCGCGTCGTCAACTTGCACCTCCAGACGAGCGGCTTGACCGACGCTGCTGCGTTCGCCCTGGCCGAGACGCCGCACCTGCCGGCGCTGCGGTACCTGTACCTGGAGAACAACCTGATCGGCGATGCTGGTGTTGCCGCCCTCGCGACCTCGCCGCACCGCGCCGGGCTGGAGGTCCTCGACCTGTCGCACAACGCACTGACTCCGGCCGGGGCACGGGCGCTGGCCGAATCGTCGTACCTCGACCGGCTGCAAAGTCTGCGGCTGTTCGGCCACCGCATCGACGGCCGTTCGGCCGCCGGCCGAGCGCTGCGCAAGCGGTTCGGCGACGCGGTGCGCTGGCGGTAGGCGAATCGGATGTCATGTTGTTTTGTAGGGTGGGACTCGCTCCACTCGTCCCACCCTACAAGACTTGAGCGGCATCGCGACAATCCCGATGCCACCACTACTCGGAGTGCCGCCATGTCCCGCCTCGCTGCCGTCGTCGCGCTCTCCCTGGCCGGTTCCGCCCTCGCGCAGCCCGACGCCGGGTCGCGCGTCTACCGCGACACGCTCAAGGCCACCGTCTGGATTCAGTCGGATCGCGGCACTACGCGGGCCAGCGGCACCGGCTCGCTCATCGACCGCCCGCGGCACCTGATCCTGACCAACTATCACGTCGTCGGTGACGTGGATCGCGTCAACGTCTTCTTCCCGTACTACGAGCCGGGCCGGTCGACGCCGGTCGCGGAAAAGGACTTCTACCAGAAGCGCGCCCGCGAACTGGCCGTCCGCGGCCGGGTGGTTGCCCGCGACAAGCAGGCCGACCTCGCATTCATCCAGATCGACAAGGTGCCGGCGGGCGCGCACGCCCTGACGTTGGCCCCGCGCAGCCCGTCGCCGGGCGAGCCGGTCCACTCGGTCGGGAACCCCGGCCAGAGCGGGGCGCTGTGGGTGTACACGCCCGGCAAGGTGCGGCAGGTCTACCACAAGCGCTGGCGAGCGCGGCTCGATAGCGGCCTCGTCACCTTCGAGG
>CAZNSL010000723.1:1806-3579 GCA_964574975.1 uncultured Alcaligenaceae bacterium
AGGCGCGGGTGATCGAAACGGATTCGCCGACCAACCCCGGCGACTCGGGCGGCCCGCTGGTCAACGACCGGGGCGAGTTGGTCGGCGTGACGCAGGGCGGGTCGGTGGATGCGCAGTCGTTGAGCCTGTTCGTGGACGTGTCGGAGGTGAAGCGGTTCCTGGCGACGCGCGCGGTGCGCGACGTGCCGACGTTAACCGCCCCCGAAGCGCGGGCCGATGCGAAGCCGATCAAGGACGAGGCCCGGTTCTTTTCGGCCGAGGCGGTCGCCAAAGCGAACGAGGAGATCAAGCAGATCGCCCACCGCTACGGCAAGGAACTGCTGGTCGAGACGTATGCGGCGGTGCCGGAGGCGGACGCAGCGCGCGTCGAGGCGATGGACGCCAAGGCGCGCGACGCGTACTTCACGGACTGGGCGAAGCAGCGCGAGCGAGCCGAAAAGACGAACGGCGTCGTGGTGTTGATCTGCCGCCAGCCGACGCGAATCATCGTCGGCGTCACCGGCGGGGCGCGCGAACAAATTAATGCTGAGGAGGCGAAGGCGATCCGCGCCGGGCTACTGGAGCGCTTCCGGGCGAAACAGTTCGACGAGGGCCTGGCCGACCTGACGCGCCGGGTGCGCGAGTCGCTGGCCGACCGGCGGCCCTAGCACAACATTGCATCATCGCTCGTGGCGAGCCATCGCCCGTGGCGAGCCGTGCCTGTAAAGGCACGGGTGCGAGCGCTTCCCGCAAGTCGGGCGCTACGTCCGCCGCGACTGCCAAAGGAGCCGGCCGCAGGCGGCCGCGCCGATGAAGCCGGCGTCGCTGCCGAGCTGCGCGTAGCGGATCTGGCACTTCGCGGCCGGGGCCTCGAACGCGTAGTCGTGAACCTTGCGACGGATCGCCTCCAGGAACGGCTCGCCGGCCGCCGTCATGCCGCCCGCGAACGCGATCACCTGCGGGTCGATCACGTGCATCAGGTTCGCCGCCCCGATCGCCAGGTATTTCGCCGTGTCGTCCACGATCCGCGCGGCCAGCGCGTCGCCCGCCGCGGCGGCGTCGAACACGTCCTTCGCCGTGATGTCGCCGCGCAACGACGAGCGGCGACCGGCGGCGAGCGCTTCGTGCGTCCGCGCCACCACGGCCGTGGCGCTGGCGTACGCCTCCAGGCAGCCGCGCTTGCCGCAGCCGCACAGGCGCGGGTCGGTCATCTCGATCTTGATGTGACCCACCTCGCCACCGTGGCTGTGTTCACCCTCCAGCACGCGGTCGCCGATGACGATGCCGCCGCCGACGCCGGTGCCGAGCGTGAACAGCACCATGCTGCGGTACTCGCGGCCGGCCCCGACCCAGAACTCGCCGAGGGCGGCCGCGTTTGCGTCGTTCTGGAACGCCGTCGGCAGGCCGAACGTGTCGGCGACGTGCTGCCGCACCGGTACGTTGCGCCACGGCTTGAGGTTCGGCGGATCGAGGATTAGCCCGGCCGCGATGTCCATCGAACCGGGCGTGGCGACGCCGATCGCGGCAACCCGCTTCCAGTCGACCCTGGCTGCGGCGACGGCCTGCCGGATCGTCTCGGCCATAACGGCGAGGCCGTGGGTCTGACCCTTGGCCGGCTCGGTCGGCAGGCTCACCGGGGCAGCGAGCGGCACGCCATCGTCATCGACGACGCCGGCCGTCATGGTGGTGCCGCCGACATCGAGGCCAACGAACAACGGGAACGAGCTCATGCAACACCTGCCACCAAATAGTTTTCCCCCCTCTCCCGCAAAGCCGGGAGAGGGGGGCCGGAGG
>CAZNSL010000724.1:0-3577 GCA_964574975.1 uncultured Alcaligenaceae bacterium
GGCGGGCGGCTTCGGAATTCGTCATGGGTCAATCTCCATTGGGCCGGGAGGAGCGTTCGCTGTGGTAGCGCCACGGCACGCCGGCCGCGGCGTAGGCCGTTTCCGTCATGCGGTCGAGGTGCCCGCCGCCGAAGACGCAGCGGCACACCTGGTCGGCCAGGTCGATGAGCAGCGGGAAACCGCGGTGTTCTTGCAACAGGCTGTCGGCCAGGGCGACGTGGGCCGCCTCGTCGGCGTGATCGACGTGGGCGTAGAACAACTGCGCCGGCGCGAGCGGCGTTGCCCGGTAGAAGCCGTAGACGACCTTCGGGGCCACGTCGCGCATGAACCGCCGAACCCATTCGACCGGCGACAACATCTCGCCATCCCACGTGGCACCGACCGCCCGCGGGGCGAAGTGAACCGTGTCCGCCAAGTAGCCGATGCGGTCCGGCAGGGTGCCGATGATCGCGTATTGCAACGGCCGGAGCGATTGGCCAAGCGTCAGCAGCAACCGGTCGCCCGGTTCGCTGGCAACGAAGACGAACTTGCGGTGCCCCTCGATCAGCTCGCGCAGCACCTTGAGCGCCGCGACGGTCAACTCGCCGCAACCAGCTCCGGTCAGGAGTTCGTGCGGAACCGGGTTGCCGTGGCCGACGCGCCAAATCGCGTCGGAGCGTTCGAGCAAAATCGCCCGCTCGGCATAGGCCATCAGTGAGCGACGAGCCAACTCCGAGAGCAAGTCGCGCGGCCCGGCGTGGTTGAGCGCCCCGCGCTTGCCGCGGGCTTCGAGGAGCGCCATCGCCTCGGCCGCCGGGTCGCCGCCACCCTGGCGCAAGTCGCGGCGAAACAGCCGCTGCTGCCAGGTGCCGCGGTCGCCGCGGTACGACACCAGACTGACGCCGACCTGGTACACGGTCAACGGCAACGTGTCGTGGACGTGGTTGGTCCCGTCGCACGCCTCGACCGCGCCGCGCACCAGGAGGCCGTCGTGGATGTCGGTGAGCAGGGCCGCGTCGGCGTCGTAGACACCGGCCCCTGGCGGCGCACCGGGCGCGTGGGCGATCAGTGGGAAGACCTCGTGGCGGATGCGCTCCTGCACGCCGGTCTCCAGGCCGACGGCCTCAAGCACCTGCGTCTCGATGCGGGCTAGTTCGGCGGCGAAGTCCGGCTCGTCGCGCCAGGTCGCCAGGTCGAGCGTGCGGTTCAGCTCCTCGCCGAAGCCGGCGCGGAATGCTTCCGGCGTCAACGTCGGCCCGCCGTCGACCAGGTCATCGTCGAAGACGGCCGTCATCGCATCGTCGAAGTAGTCGTCGGTCACAGTCGCCCCCTCACAGTCAGTTCCCGGCCCGTCGTCGAAGTTCGACAAGATTTCCCGATTAGCGACACTTCTCCGAAGCGTCCCGCAGACGCAGCAGCAGCGGATCGCCGCTCGGCACGGGGTCGAGGATCGCGGCATAGTGCTCGGCCTGCACCCGTGGCAATCCGAACATCGCCACTAACTCGGTGATGCTTCGCCCCAGCGCCAAATCGGCCGGCGCGAGCAGTTCGTACGCCAACCGGTCGGCCGCGCGCTCGGCAACGGCCACGTCAGGCGGCAGTTCGCCCGATTCGCGCCGCAGTAGATGCACGTTGACCCGCAGCGGTAGGTTCGCCAGCGCCGCGCCCAACCGCTCCGTATCCGTGGCCGGTCGCTCGCCATCGAAGACGGCCAGCACGCTGCGGCCCAGCCGCTGGGCCGCCCGCTCGCGTACCGCCCAGTCGTCGCGCAGGTGGTGCGCGATTTCGTGGGCCAACGAGAAGCGGCGCTCGTCCGGCAAATCGTCGGCGTCGAGGAACACGAAGCCTTGCCCGTTCCCCGAGACCAGCCCGGCCCGCAGCCGTCGATCCGGCCCCCGAACGTGGACCGTCACGCCGTTGCGCGTCAGCCACGCGTGCGCCGCGCCGAGCGACAGCCGCGGCAGATCGACGACGGCCAGCGGCCAACCGCCGGCGACGGCCGCGGTCAGGTCGCGCGGGAACGGCCCCGGCGGCCCGGCCGCGGCCCAGAAGGCGTCGGCCAACTCACAGACCCACAGCGGCATGCTCACGGCGGCGGCTCCTCCGGGGGCGGCTCGGCATCACGGGCTGCCATCAGCCCGCGGCCGGCCGGGCGCAGCGCCCGCAGCGACCGCGCCAGCCGCAATGCCTTCATAAGCGCCACGGCATCGGCGGCGTACTTGGCGGCCACGCGCTCGATGTCCTCGCGGAATTCGGCGGCCTTCTCGCGCGGGGCACGGCAAAGGCGCAACATCGTCAGCCCCTCCGGCCGGCAGCCGAGCGCCGCCGCTAGCGCTGTGTCGTCGAGGTCGGCGCTGGCAGCGAAGTCGGCCAGCTCGTGGCCGAGGAAGAATGGGTCGGCCGCCGCTCGGCGGGCCAGCTCAATCAACGGGTCCACGACCGCCTCCTGTCCGTTTGAGGCGCTTCTTGAGCATGTCCTTCACGCGCTTGACCTCGCGGTCGCGCTCCATTTTCGGGCTGTCCATGAGTCCCAGTGCCGCAGCATAGTCGTCGTTGCGGCGGACTCCGTCGATCAGCAGGTCCAGGCACGTGCTCTGTTCGGGCGTCAGCCCGTTTCGCACGGCATCCGGCACGACCGGAGTTTCCTCGACGATCCGCAGTGGAAGCGACGGGTCGTCGTTCCTTTCCAGATACTTCCTGCCGACCGACGAAAGTTCGACAGAATCGAGCGGTGCGTGCCGGTGCTTGCGCTCCCGCGCCAGGGCGTTGAGGAGGTCGCCGCGCGCCGCCATCGAGACGTACGCCGGCACGGTTCCTCGCGAACGGTCGAACTGGTGCGGGTTCTTGACGATGGCGAGAAGTGCGTCGCCCGCGGCCTGATCGCAGAGGTGTTCGTCAATGCGCGGGTTGTCGGCACGGAGGCGGACGCGCAGTGGATGGAAAAACAACGCCACGAACTCGGCCGGGGCGGTCGCGTCGCCGACGAGCAGTTGGTTGAACAGGGTCAGGGCGTCGTCGGCGGTCGGCCAGGCGACGGGCGGGGCGGTCATGGCAGTCGCGGTTTTACCGCGCCGTCTCGCCATCTGCCAGCCTATTCGTTCGACGCAACACGCCAATCGCGGCCCGAAAGCACCGAACGGCCCAAAGCCGACGTAGACAGTATGGAGTTGTGGACCAGGGTTTGGTCGGGTAGCGAGGGTCGTGACGTAGGAATCGGACAGGCGGAACGCCTAAACTCACCGCTCCCAATCGACTCGATGCACCTCTCCCGCCGGAAAGCTGGCCGTGCCGTCCACCGTTCCGGATGATTCTCATTGGGGACGATGTTCGTCGGACACCGCCCTGCGGTGTCGGTCGGCCGCGCCCATGCCGGGGGGTGACTGCCATGCGTATGACTGTGAGTTCCGCCTTGATCCTGGCTACGGTGGCTGGCCTCGGTTGCCTGGCCGTGTGGGCCGAACCGCCCGGCCGCGGGACGGACGTGCCATTGTTCGTGGGCCTGGGCAAGCACACACGGCCAGAGGCGTCGAAGAACGTCGAGGCGCAGCGTTACGTCGATCAAGCGCTAAACTTCCTGTTTGCCTTCAACCACGATGAG
>CAZNSL010000725.1:0-3570 GCA_964574975.1 uncultured Alcaligenaceae bacterium
GTGACCTTGACGTACGACTTCGACCCGTACGGGCTGGTCCAGTCGGTGACCGACACCCTGGGCGGCGAGGTGCTCTACGACTACGAGGCGTTCCGCCTGCACACCCTCGAACTCGAACACGACACCCTGACCACGGACGCCTACGCCATCGTGACCCTGACCTACGACGCCGCCGACCGGCTCGAATACGTGTCCCGGTCGGAGGGCGAGGCGGACCAGATCAACACGACGCTCACCTACGACGCCGCCGACCGGCTGACCTCGATCCTGCACACCAGCACGTCACCCGCGACGCTGTCGCTGTTCACCTATGCCTACGACGCGGCCGACCGGCTGACGCGCTACGACGGCTTCGAGGGCGTCAAGACCTACACCTACGACAACGCCGGCCAGCTGACGGGCGTGGCCCACGCCGCCAACTCGCCGTTCTCGGCCACCCCGGAGGCGTTCACCTACGACATCGCCGGCAACCGGGCCACTGCCGGGACCTACACCTACGCCACCGGTGCCGGGAACCGCTTGAACTCGGACGGGGTGTACAGCTACACTTACGACGACGAGGGGAACACCGAGGTGAAGTGGAAGTCGGGCGAGCGCTGGGAGTACACGTGGGACCACCGCAACCGGCTGACCGAGGTGAAAGAGCTGACCGGCCCGGGCGGGGCGGTCGTGTACGAGGCGGACTACACCTACGACGTGTTCGACCGCCGGATCGGCGTCCTCGAGGACGAGGACGGCACGGGCGGCGGCGCGGCCGAACAGACATGGACCGTCTACGACGGGGACAACGCCTGGGCGGACTTCGACGGGGACGACGAGCTGACGGCCCGGTATCTGAACGGGGTGGCGATGGACGAGCGGTACGCGCGGGTGCGGGCGGACGGCAGCGTGGCCTGGTACCTGGGCGACAACCTGGGCAGCGTCCGGCAGGTCGTCGAGACCGACGGGACCGTGCTGAACACGCTGACTTACAGCGCCTTCGGCACGCCGACCGAGACGAACGCCGCCGACGGCGACCGATTCAAGTACACCGGCCGCGAGTGGGACGCCCTCGCCGGGCAGTACTACTACCGGGCCCGGTATTACGCCGCCGATGTCGGGCGGTTCCGCAGCGAAGATCCGATGAATTTCGCCGCCGGAGACATGAATTTGTACAGGTACGTGGAGAACAGCCCTGTCGACAGTATAGACCCTTCAGGTCTTGAGAAACTGCGCCCACCAACCAAGGAAGAACTTGACTGGTACCGACGCCAATTGGATGCAATGCAATCGCGCCCCGCACGGCCCAAGCCACCGCCAGGTCCAGGCAGCGTCCGCACGTTTTCAAGAGTTGGATTTTGCGACTGTAGTGGGAAAGAAATTCCTGGTCTCTTTCCACATGGTGCGATGTACATCCTTTACGCTGATGGTACCTACATTACCTATAGCTACGACGGCTATTGGAAAGTCGACGACCCAAAGGACCGGGCCTTTGCTAATTTTATGCCATTTGAGAGCTGCCCTGGGATCACTGGTGACCAGCTTAAGGCCACCTATAACCGGGACAAAGGCGACGATAATCAGAGACCATTCAGTTTGTTCAGCAATAACTGCTACCAGAACGCAGACAGAATGATCAATCAAACGTATGCTGACAATAATCTAATAAGGCCGCGGCCCAAGTCTACGATGCCGCCGGCTATTTGGCGGAAGTGATGTCAAAATACTAGAAGCAGCGTCATAACTGTCGCAGCGTGATAATCAGGCAGGCAACGTGGAAGAACGCTTGGTACATGCTCAGGTTGCGCTCGTACCGCACGACCAGCCGGCAGAAGTTGCCCAGCCAGGCGAAGGTCCGCTCGACCTTCCACCGCCGCCTATACTGCCTCAGCTTCCGCCCGTCCTGCGTCGCCGCTTTCTTGCGGCCCTTGCGGTGCGGACAGATCAGCTCAATGTCGCGCTCGACCTTCAGCCGCTCGCGCAGCGGGTCGCTGTCGTAGCCCTTGTCACAGATGAGCCGCTCGGGCGTCGGCTCCGGGGTGCCCTCGGTCGCCGCCCGCACGTCGATGTTGTCCAGGGTCGGCTCCAGCAGCTTCACCTCCGCCGGCGAGGCGCTGGTGAGGTGACATACCAGCAGAACACCTTCGCCATCGACCACCACCATCCACTTCGTACCCTTGCCCCGCTTGGTTTTGCCGACGCCCGCGCCCCCTTTTTGCCGGGGCGAAGCTGCCGTCGGCGAAGCACTCGTCCCAGCGGAGCCGGCCCTGTTCCTCCAGCGTGTCGAGGAAGACCCGCCACACGTCGAGCCAGACGCCGGCCGCCTCCCAGTCGCACAGCCGCCGCCAGCAGGTCGAGGGCGAGGGGTACCCGCGGGGCAGCGCATTCCACCGGCCGCCGTTGCGCAAGACCCAGAGGATGCCCTCGACGAGCGGCCGGTTGGGGACCGGCTTGGGGCCGCCGTACGGGGAGCCGGCCTCGTCCAGTAGCCATTCGGCGAGCTTCGCCCACTGCTCGTCGGACAGCTCCGGGTCGGGGATGTCGATGGCTCGTCGGCGCGGCATGCCGGCCTTCTCGCGGGTGGACGTTCTACCCAAACGCTGATAGGCCAACCAGTTAACAAAGACCAGTTATGACGCTACTTCTAGTCAAATCTCGTAGAAGTGGAAACAACAGCAAGAGGTAGACATCCCAAATTGAATACACTTCGACAAATCATCACTGGTATGGGATGTGTGATGCACATCTCTGTTGGTTTCATTGGAGCAATTCTTGGAGCAGCTGGATATCTGTTCCAAGTTAGGAAGTCATACGACATCTGGACTTACATGTTGAACGGCATGCTGACCGGTCTGTTAGGTAGCTTTGTCGTTTGGATCGTCGTTGTATTTGCAAAGGGGCGGCGTGCAAAATGACATTATCATGATTGGTGAGACACGCCGCACCGGATACCTCCAGGCGCAGCGGTAGTGTCCGTCAAGTGTCACGCGACACACCGATTCGCCAGGCGGTGGGCCTCGGCCGGCGGGAACGCCTCATACAGCGCGCTCGGCTTGTGGGTGTTCAGGTTGTCCAGCACCAGCGTCACCCGGCCCGCGTCCGCGTACACCTCGTCGGCCAGGAATTTCAGGAACGCCGCGAAGTCCAACGCCGTCCGCCGCGCCGTCCCTTCCAACGTCCGCCACCCCAGCAGCGGCTCGCAGGCGACGAACAGGTTGGCCGTGCCGTTCCGCTTGTACTCCGAATCGACCCGCGCCGGTTGCCCCGGGCGGGCCGGGACAGGCACCCGCACTTCGCCGACCAACTGCGTCGACGCCTCGTCCACACAGACGACCGGCCGGGCGGCGTCGTAGGGGCGCTCGTAGACATCCAGCACCTGTTCCATGCGGCAGACGAACTCGGCGTCGCCACCCGGCGGGATCACCCATTGCTCGACCTGCCACCGCTTGAGGTCGTTTTTTTGAGACACCGGCCCACGGCGGGGAAGTGTCCGTCAAGTGTCATGCGACACCAGGTTGTGCCGGGGATGGCGACGGTGGGTTGTGCGTATGCGCCCGGCGAAGTCCCTTGGTAAGCGCCCGGCGAAGTCCC
>CAZNSL010000726.1:0-536 GCA_964574975.1 uncultured Alcaligenaceae bacterium
TGGATGTCATCGGGTCGTACGACGCCAAGACGCACTTGCCGCACTACCTCGACCGCGTCGCCCTCGGCGAGACGTTCCTCATCACCCGCAATGGACGGCCGCCCGGTATTCTTGTCCCACCGTCGGTTATCTCCCCGGCGACGGACCCCGGAAGCGTCGTGCGATGCTCACCTGGAGGAACCGCGAGGGGCCGATCCTGGGACCGGGCCTGACCGTCCGCGATCTCGTCGAGGACGGGCGGCGGAAACCCCGGTGAAAACCGCCCCGCTGCCCCCTCCCCCCGGCTTCGTCCTCGACTGCTCGGTGACGATGGCGTGGTTCTTCACCGACGAGCGGAGCGGGCACGGCGAGGCGGTCTTGCGGCAATTGACGAAGCCTTCGGCCGTCGTCCCCGCCCTCTGGCACCTCGAAGTTGCCAACGTGTTCGTCCAGGCCGAGCGGCGCAAGCGCAGCACGCCGGCGCAGGCCGCCTTCGACGGGCGGCTGAAGGACGCCGCGGTCGCGGCGGGCGTTGCCCTCTTCGCGCCCCCGTAGGT
>CAZNSL010000726.1:546-3565 GCA_964574975.1 uncultured Alcaligenaceae bacterium
ACAAACTTACCGTGGCCCCTCCGGCCATTTCAACACGTTACGGGCGGCCGGGGCGTCGGTTCATATCAGGAGCTTCGCGTGGTGCTTCGGGGCGACGGGCGGCGGGCTTTGTTCCAGCAGCAGGCCGCGGTCGTCGGCAGCAATGCGGGCCGTGGGGTAGGCCGCGCCGACGTGGTGCAGCGTCTGGAGGAAGCGGCGGCGGAAGTCACGGATGCGGTCGTAGCCCTGCCCGAACTGCTCGTGCAGCGAATTCCAGTCCACGAACTGCGGCTTGCCCGCCGGCACGCGGTGCAACCGCTGGGCCAGCCAGACGTACACGTCCAGGGCCATCGACGACGACGCCAGGGCGGCCACCGCGCGGGCGTCGAGCGGCACGGCGTGCTGGCCGAGGCTCTGGAAGTACTCCTGGCTCAGTCGCACGGTGGACGGCCACAGCACCCGCTGGTCGGCCTGCTTGGGGAACCACAGGTCGAAGGCGCTGACGAACTGGGTGTTGACCTGGACGGCCCGCCCCTCCTCCACCACGCCCATGCGGACGGTCGCCGCCGCCAGGCGGGCGAGCTGGTCCTTCAGCCCGCGGAGCTGCTGGCCGTTGGTCTCCAGGCCGAGCGACCGGGCGAATGCGGTCATCGATTCCTCCACGTCCACCACCGGCGAGCCGGTGCGGACGGCCTCGGTCGCCAGGTGGATCAGGACCAGCCGCGGCTTTTCGCCGAACGGCAGCCCCAGCCGGACGAAGTCGCCGGTGCGCGGATCGATGGCGGACCCCGCCTCGATGCGCAAGGACGCGTTGCCTTGTTTGCGGTCCCACTCCAGCACGCCGTCGCCGGGGTTGCGGTACGGGATGCCGCACTGGCACTGGACCGAGTGCAGGAAGTCGATGCGCTCCGGCGGCCCGCCGCGGATGGCGGTCGCGGCGTCGAGGAGCCGCTGGCGGTGGCGGGTCAGGGTCAGGCGGGCGAAGTCGTCGGCCATGTCGGCGGCCGGCTACGGGATGTAGCCGTGGCCGCGCAGCCACGGCTCCAGCGCCTCTTCGAGGAGGTCCTGGAGGGTGTTGGGGAACTCGCCGGCGAGCTGCCGCTCCAGCGAGGCGCGCTTGAGGGCCGAGGAAAAGTCGCTGCGGACGCGGGTCGTCAGCGGCAGCCGGCCGACCGGCTTGCGCCCCTTCGGTTCGCGCCCCTTGGCCGGCTTGTCGGGCGCGGCCTTGTCGCCGTACACGAACGCCGTTTCGAGCGCCGGGCTTACGTCGCCGGCCGGCTTCAATCCGGCCACCAGTGGTCTACGCTCTGCCATGTCCCCTCACCTCCCTGAACGGTTAACCCGCGGCCTTCCGGGCCGCCCGGCGGCCCGCGCCGGCGCAGGCGTCCGGCAACATTTCGCGGAACAGCGCCTCGACCTCGGCGGCCGCCTCGCGGCCCCGCGCCCCGAGCTGCCACACCACGGCCCCCTGCCCCGGCGCGTCGGCGTAGATCTGCTTGAGCGTCAGGGCCGTCCTGGCGAGCGGCAGTTCGAGCGCCGCGGCCGCGTCCTTCATGTCCTGGGTGAGCCGGTAGGTCTTGCCGACCATGCTCAGGACGATCACCGCCCGCGGCTGCCCGCCGCGGATGTCCTGGGCCTGGCGCAGCACGTTGGTGGCCTGGGCCAGCGCCCGCACTTCGAGCATCGACGCCTTGCACGGCACCAGCGCCAGGTCGCCGCGGAGCAGGAGCGCCCGGCTGGTCTCGGTGTTGCTGCCGGGGCCGTCGGCGACGACGAAGTCAGTCTGCTGGCTCAGGGCCGGCAGGCGGTCGAGGATCTCGTTCGGGTCGGCGAGGACGACCGTCTGGACGGCGGGGGCGGCCTCCTTGATCCACTCGGACGAGCTGTGCTGGGTGTCGCAGTCGGCGAGTGTGACGGAGTGCCCCTGCTCGTGCAGCCAGGCGGCGAGATGAACGGCGAGCGTCGATTTGCCGACGCCCCCTTTGGAATTTGCGACCACGATAATCATGCGGCGACCGTACACCACGTGACGGCACGTTGGCAAGCAATATGTGCGGCAGGCTGACACGACGGCCTGACGGCGTGTCGGCACCATGTCCGACCGGCAACCCGGCACGACGGCACGCAAGCTCCGAACCAAGCAAGCGTGCCGCCTTGCCAGCCGCCCGGCGTGACGCCACGCTGGCGAGGAAGCTGGCCGGCAAGCATTCGTGCCAGCAGAAAGGCTTGCAAGCTTGCAAGCTTGCTGGCTCACGGGCGGTCGGCAAGCACGTTTGCATGTCGTCATGTCGGCCCGCCGTCAGTCTGGCTTGTAAGCCCGACGGCAGTCCGGCCAGCTAGCCGCCTGACTGGACGGCCGGGTTGCGCGGCGCAACTTTTCCTTTGCGGAGCATAGGGAAGACGCCTGCCACTTACTTGGCTTTCTGAAAAATGCGGATTTCGTTATGTCGCGGGGTTGCCCAGGGGGTGCGCTTCGCTGGCGTTAACGGAGACGGCTACGGGCTTCGGCCGGGGTAGTGCTGCTTGGCACTGGCGCGATGCCACACGTTTTACTTGCGCGCCCGCGCGGCTCGTCTATGCTGTGGGTTGATCCAACCGCGTGAGGTCCAGCCATGAAGCCGAAGTTGACGCCGGAGATGATTACCGGATACAGGCAGGAGACCATCGCGCCCGCCAAGGAGGTGCTGGAGTACGTGTACCAGGCCGTCCTGCGCACGCCGGAGTTCACGCTGTCGGACGGCAGCAAGGGCCAGGTCGAGGCGTACTACCCGCCGGCGATCGACGACGCGGGCGAGCTGACGTGCGGCTTCGATGTCGCGCTGGACAACGGCACGCACCTGGAGTTCACGGTCAACAATACGGGCTGGGGCAAGTCGTTCGTGGCCGCCCACGCCGCACGAAAGGGACCGCCGGGCCGGCAGCGCTGACGGACCCGGCGGTCCCGATTGCGATAGGCGTTAGGCGGCGACCGCGCTAGCAATGGCGGCGAGGGCCTTGTCTCGCGCCTGTTGCTCGCCTTCGGTCAAGGCGATGCCGTATT
>CAZNSL010000727.1:0-3562 GCA_964574975.1 uncultured Alcaligenaceae bacterium
CCTCGGCGATAAGTCGCCGCGCGTGATTCGCGCGCTCGGCAAAGCGGCGCGCTCCGATGCTGCCGACGATGTGCGCCGGCAAGCAGTGCAATTGCTCGGCGGCTGGCCGACCGAAGCCCGCGAGTCGCTGGACGATCTCGCAGCGGTCCTCAAAAGCGACAAGATCGGTGGGGTGCGTGAAGCGGCGGCGACGGCGCTCGGCCGCGTCGGCATGGCTGGCAAGGCGTCGGTTGTCGTATCGGCACTCGGCGACGCACTTAAAGACGCCGACGCCAAGACGCGGGCGAGCGCCGCGGAAGCACTGGGCCGACTCGGTTCCGACGCCGAGCCGGCGACTTTGGAGCTGACGGGCCGCCTAAAAGACTCCGACGTCCTCGTCCGCAGTTTTGCCGCCCACGCGCTCGGTCGAATCGGTCCGCCGGCGCGAGCGGCCGTCGATGCTCTCGGCAGGTCGCTCACGAACGACTCGGCACCTGAGGTCCGCAAAGAAGCCGTGGCAGCACTCCAACAGATGGGGCCGGACGCCAAACCTGCCGTCGATGCTTTGGCCAATGCGCTCTCCGACAAGTTGCCCGTCGTCCGGATGCGGGCGGCAATCGTTCTAGGCCGATTAGGCAAGGACGCGAGTAGTTCCTTGCCGGCGGTCGTCGAACTGCTCAAGGACTCCGACAAGAATGTGCGTGCCCAAGCGATTCATGCCTTGCCGGCAATCGGCGGACCCACGAAGGAAGTCGTCGCCGCGCTCATCGCGCGCGTTAGCGATGATACCGTCGAGGTACGCGTGACCGCGATCGACGAACTGGCACAGCTAGGCACTGCGGCCAAAGATGCGGTGCCGGCCCTTCGAGACGCTCAGCGCGATGCGCGGCAATCCGTCCGCGAAGCGGCCGCGGCCGCGCTCAAGCGGATTCAGACACCGTCGGCACCGTGAACGGCAGCCGAGTTCGACTCCGGGCGTAATTGCATTTGACGCGGTGGTAAACCCGACTTACCCTTTCAACAGTCACAGGCTGAGCAGTCGTATTCCCGTTCTGGCCGGGCCGAGGGTTCGAGATCGTCGTGACCGCCACCCTCGTCACACCCGATGTACCTCGCCGCCAGTGCCGGTTGGCCGAACGCCTGACCGACGCGAGCCAACTCGCGGGTCGGTTCGCCCACGACTTCGATAACGTCCTCATGGGCGTCATGGGTTTCGCCGAACTGGCCCAATTGTCCGTTGCCGAAGATTCCGAAGCCTACGTGCTGATCGGACACCTCCTACGCGTTGCTCAGCAGGGGCGCGTGTCCACCGGACAGTTGCACCGATTCAGCCACAGCGGCCGTCCGTCCTACGGTACGGCGAGCCTGGTGGCCGCGTGGAGTGCGGAACTGGCCGACCTTCGCAACGCCAGACCGTGTGCCGCAACCATCGACGTTGCCTTTGCCGAACGCCTACCGGATGTCGCCATGCCCGCCGATGACCTGCGGGCCACGATCGGTGCTGTCGTCGCCAACGCGCTCGACGCCGCGGGTGACTACGGCACGATTCGTGCGACTGCCGAAGTCGCAAACCTTGACGAGCCGGTAAAGGCTTTGCCGGATGTATTACCGCCCGGTCGTTACTTGGCGTTGACCGTAACCGATGACGGCCCTGGATTCCGACCGGACGTACTGGCGCGCGTGGCGGAAACGCCCTTCCTGACGACGAAAGTCCGTCACCGTGGCCTGGGGTTGTCGATCGCCTTGTTGACCCTTGCTACCCACGGCGGCGGGCTTTGCATCGGGCCTGCGGAGCCGCATGGGACGACCGCGACCGTTTTCCTTCCGACGCACCGCACCGATTCCGAAAGGTAACTGGCCGACATGATCGCTGAACTCGCAGCTCGTCCGCGGACCGCGTCACCGGTGCCCGCCGCCACGCCAACGAAGCGCGCGATGCGGTCGGAGGATCTGCTTTGCGCCAAAGAGGTGCGCATCCTCGTAGTGGACGACGACGAGAACGTGTGCCAAATCGTACGGACGGCACTGGCGGGGCACAACTTTGTCATCCACTCGGTATCGGACCCCGCGGTCATGAAGGAGCGGCTTCGCACGCCGTCGCAGGAAAGTTATCACCTCGTGATTCTCGATTACGTCTTGCCCGGCTTGGAGCCGGAACAGGTGTTCGGCTGGCTGCGCGATCACCAGCCGAACGCGAACATCATCGTGGTCACCGGCTACCCGTCGATCGACAGTGCGCTGAATTGTCTGCGGGCTCGGACCTACGACTATTTGACCAAGCCGTTCCAGGTGGCACAGCTCCGCGAAGTCGTGACGCGCTGCCTGGAGAGCAAGGGCCTGTTGCGGATGTCGGAGGAGGCGTTAAGGGAAACGCTCGGTGCCGCGATCCGCGAGCGACGCAAGGCACTGGGCCTGACGCTGGCGCAAATGGCCAGTCGCACGGACGTGTCGCTCGGCTATCTGTCGCAGATCGAATTGGGTAAGAACTCAGCGTCGATCGAGACGCTCTACCGGATCTGTCTGGCGCTCGGCATCCGCCTCGCGGAACTGTTCCAGGTCGTCCAGCGCACCGTGTGAACGGACGGTCCGGAACATTGTCGGGTAGGCCGAATGGAACTTCCGCGGTGGGACTCGCACCGCTCGGCCCACCCTACAAGTACAATCCGGTCGCAAATACGAGAGACGCATCTCCGCGCGGTTGCACTTCGCCGATGACGCACGCCGCGTCCGCACCGCTGTCCTTCGCTCGCATCACCAATTCGTCGGCCCGGTCGCTGGGGCAACTGACCAGCAGCCCGCCCGATGTTTGTGCGTCGAAACAATACTCCAGCTTCGGGTGGTCGTGGGCGTCGTTCCTGAGAGCGGCGGTAACGTATTCGCGGTTCGACTTGCTCGCGCGCGTGAAGAACTGCGGCACAGCCAACGCTTCGGAACCTGGCAACACCGGCAATCGGTCGACATCGATGCGCAGCGTGACGCCGCTGCCGGTCGCCATCTCGTAGGCGTGGCCAGCCAGTCCGAAGCCGGTCACGTCTGTCGCAGCGTGCGCACCAACACTGAGCATCGCATCGCAAGCCGCGGCGTTCAGTGCGACCATGCTGGCGCAAGCCGCTGCGTACACGTCGTCGGGACAGGCCTGTTTTTTTCGCGCCGTGGTCACGAACCCGGTACCGAGAGGCTTAGTCAACACGAGCTTGTCGCCGGGGCGGGCCGTGGCATTGGTGACGATGCGATCCGGGTGGACGAGCCCGGTGACGGCCAGGCCGAACTTAATCTCGGCGTCGCGTACTGTGTGGCCACCGACGACGGTCACGCCGGCCGTCCGGCAGCGCTCGCCGGCCCCGGCAATGATCTGGCCCAGCCAGTCGAGGTCGAGGTCCTTGTCGGGGTAGGCAGCGATGTTCAGGGCCGTCTTCGGCACGCCGCCCATCGCGTACACGTCAGACAGGGCATTGGCGGCGGCGATCTGGCCGAAGGTGAAAGGATCCTCGACGACCGGCGGGAAGAAATCGACCGTCTGCACGAGCGCGATCGCGTCGGTGAGGCGGTAGACTCCCGCGTCGTCGTGCGTCTCGGTGCCGAC
>CAZNSL010000728.1:0-3555 GCA_964574975.1 uncultured Alcaligenaceae bacterium
GCACGGCCATAGCGGCGCACCAGCCGTGTCTTTCCGGTGCCGCCGGTGCCGGTGCCGGTGAGCAGCCGCGCGCCCCCGGACAGCCGCTCGGCGAGCGAGCGAAGTTCCGCGTCGCGGCCGACGAAAGCGTCGCGTTCGGCCGCGAGGTTGTTCGGCACCTCGCGCACCGGGCGCCACAGCGCGCCGTCGCGCACGACGCGGTAGCTCTTGGCCGTGTCGGGCGGTGGCTCGCACGGGGCAGTGCCGTCGACCCGCAGTTCCAAGAGTTCGAGCGGCTCGGACAGCCCCTTGAGGCGGTAGTGGCCGAGCCGATGGCAATCGAAGTGCCCCGCCAGCGCCTGGGCCGCCGGCACGCTCAACAGCGTGCGCCCGCCGGGAGCCAGGGCCATCAGCCGCGCCGCCAAAGGCTTTGCGAGGCCCTCGACCTCCACGGCCTTCGCACCGCCGGCGACTTCGGAGGGCGCATTGACGCGCAACGTGACCGGCCCAACATGGATCGCGGCGCGCGCCTGCATGTCCAGACCCGCCAGCATGGCGTGGTAATCGCGGATGAAACGGGCCGCGGCGTCCGTGCGCTCGAAGAGGAGGAAGAAGCCGTCGCTGCGGTCGATCTCGCGCCCTCCGTGGTGCGCCAGCAGGCTGCGTGCGGCGCGGTCGTGCGCAGCCCACCGCTCCAGCGCAGCCGCGTCGCCCAGGCGTTCGACCCAGAGGGTGCTGTCGACGACGTCGGTGAAGACCAGCGTCCGCAATACCGGTTCGCTCATGTTGGGCCGGATTGTCGGCACATCTCGTTGCGTCGCGTCTGCGCACTTGACCTAGGATGGCGACTGGCTGACAAAACGGGCAGGACAGGATGCGCGCGATTTCGATGCTGCTCGCGGCGGCGGTTCTGGCAGTGGCGGCGAGCCCTGCCGCAGCGGGAGCGCCGACGCGTGCCGTCGACGGCGTCGTCGCGCGCGTGGTCGATGGCGACAGTCTGTGGCTCGCGCCCGCGGGCGGCGGCACGCCGCTCGAGGTGCGATTGCAGGACATCGACGCACCCGAGATCTGCCAGGCCTGGGGTCCCGAGGCACAGGCCGCGCTGCAGGAGAAGCTGCAGTCCAAGCCGGTGCGGGCACAGGTCAGCGGGCTGGACACGCATGGCCGGACGCTGGCGACGATCTATCTCGATGGCCTCGACGTGAACCAGTGGCTCGTCAAGGAGGGCCACGCGTGGAGCGGCCGCTACAAGCACGACCGCGGGCGCTACGTGTCCGAGGAGCGCATGGCCAAGGCGCTCGGACGGGGCTTCAATCGTGCCGGGGGTGCGGTGATGCCCAAGGACTTCCGCCGCGACCACGGGCCGTGCCAGCCGGGCGCCGTCAGCCCGGCGGCGACGCCGGCCGAAGCGGCACCGGCCCTGGCGGCGTTGCCCTCCGCGGCATCGGCCGGGTTTCGCTGTGACGGACGCACCCGCTGCAACCAGATGCGATCCTGCGCCGAAGCCACCTTCTTCCTGAAGAACTGCCCCGGCGTCCAGATGGACGGCGACGGCAACGGCATCCCCTGCGAACGTCAATGGTGCGCGCGGGGATCCTGACGGGAGGAGATCAGGCGGACGGGTCCGGCACCCAGTTGCCGTGGAAGCCCGGCGGAACGCGGTGGGGTATCGTCACGACGGCCTGCGGCGCCCCGCCGAAACGCTGCGCGTCGATGATGATGAAGTCGGTCGTCTCGCGCGCCGCGTCGACCACGTAACCCATCAGCCATCCTTCGTGCTCCGCGGCCCGGGCATGTCGCGGCACGAACACGAACTCGCCCGGATGTCGATCGGCGCCGAATTCGTGCACCTCGCGCGTGGCGGCGACGAGGTCGTGGCGGATCAGGTGCGTCTCCGAGAGGAAGTTGACCTCGCCCAGGCGCTGCGCCACGCAATAGGCATATCGGTAGGGCTTGCCGATGCGCCGCTCGTCGCAGCGCGGGAACTCCTGCGGCTCCGTGTCGACCACCTCCCGCCGCACGCGCCGTGCCGCGGGGTCGATGCGCCAGCGCTCGAAGGCGATGCGCCGCGAGTCCGGCCCTTGCGTGCTGGCGGCGAACATCGTGTCGTGGGCGACGACGTCCAGCGTCACGCTGCCGTCCGGCTCCTCGAAGGCGTTGCAAGGGTGGAACACATAGCACGGCTCGACCGCGCACCAGACGATGTCGGACGCCTTACCCTCTCGCGGCAGCAGGCCGACGCGTGCCGGATGCTCGGGGTTCCAGTGGTACGGGAACGGCTGGCCGGCGAGCAGCAATTTCATCGAGAACGTCACCGGCAGGTCGAGCACGATCACCCATCGCGGCGTGATCATGCAGTCGTGGATGCTCGGGCCGTGTGCGACCGGAATCGGCTCCTCGCGGCGCACCCTGCCGTCGCGCCCGACCACGACGTGATGGATGGTGTTGGCGTCGGTGGCGAGATAGCAGATCGCATGCATCTCGCCGCTGTCGGGATCGAGGTGAGGATGGGCACTGAACGCGCCGTGCAGGCTGCCGTCGAAAGGGTTGTGCGAGATCGTGCCCAGGGTGTCGTCGAGCTCCACCGGGAAGGCGCCCGCCTCGACCAGCGCCCAGGTGCGACCCGCGTGGCCCAGCACGTTCGTGTTGACGGTATCGGCACCGCCATGGCGCGGTCCGGGTGCGGGCGGTTCGCCCAGCGCCTCGCTCACCGCGCGCGAGCGGATCCACCGGTTGCGGTACCACTGGGCCCGGCCCGCCCGCAGCCGCACGCCGTGGACCATGCCGTCGCCGATGAACCAGTGGTGCGCGGCCGCGTTCGGCGGCCGCAGCGGATTGGGGCCGATGCGCAGGTAGCGGCCGTCCAGTTCGGGCGGGATCGAGCCTTGCACGGCCAGGTTCTCGAGCGTCAGCTCGCCAGTCATCGGCGCATGGATGCCGGTGAGGAAGGGATGCGGGCGATCCGGAGCGTCGAGCCGGTTGCGGTTGAACTCGGCAACCTTCATGAGCCCCTTGGTCACGGCGCCCCGGATCAGGGTCTCGATGGCGCTGCTCATCTCCGCACTCCTGCTCGCGCGCCCCCGCGGCGCGTGCCGATGCTAGCCGGGGCCGGCGCGCGGCGCCAGCCCCGGAGGGCTACATGCCCGCGTAGTTCGGCCCGCCGCCGCCTTCGGGCGTGACCCAGACGATGTTCTGCGTCGGATCCTTGATGTCGCAGGTCTTGCAGTGGACGCAGTTCTGCGCGTTGATCTGCAGGCGCTCGGCGCCGTCCTCGCTCTGCACGAACTCGTAGACGCCGGCGGGGCAATAGCGGCTCTCCGGACCGGCGTAGCGCGCCAGGTTGACCGCGACCGGGACGCCCGCGTCCTTGAGGGTCAGGTGCGCGGGCTGGTTCTCCTCGTGATTGGTGTTGCTGATGAACACCGAGCTCAGCCGGTCGAAGCTGAGCGTGCCGTCGGGCTTGGGGTAGGCGATCGGCGTGCACTCGGCCGCGGGCCGCAGGTACAGGTGGTCGGCCTGCTTGCGGTGCAGCGTCCAGGGCGGCGCCTTGAAGCCGAGCTTGGGCAGCAGCCACTG
>CAZNSL010000729.1:0-3553 GCA_964574975.1 uncultured Alcaligenaceae bacterium
GGCCCGCCGTCCGCCGGCACGAGCGGAGGGGGTGCCCCGCCGACCACCACGGCGGCGCCGGGGGCCACCACCACTGCGCCGAAGGGGCCGAGCGGGCCGGGCACGACGACGCCGATGCCCGCCGGCGGCACCGTCACCAAGGTGACGATCCCCGGGACGACCTCCAAGTTCGCCGTCCGCGACGCCTACGTCTACGTGCCCCCCGCGTACCTCGCCGACCCCACCCTGCACCTGCCCGTGCTGATGATGCTGCACGGCACACCGGGAGGGCCCGAGAACTGGAACGAGTCGGGCGCGGCTCCCGCGACCGCCAACGCCTACGCGGCGAAGAACAACGGCAAGACGCCGATCATCGTCATGCCGGACCTCTCCGGGGTCACCGGGGCCGACACGCAGTGCGTCGACGGACGCCTGGGGGACAGCGAGACGTACCTCACCGTCGACGTCCCCAGCTACATGAGCGCGAAGTACCGCACGACGACCGGTCCCGGTTCGATGGGGGTCGCCGGGCTCTCCGCGGGCGGCTTCTGCTCCCTCATGCTCACGGTGCGC
The DNA here is from genome assembly GCA_964574975.1 of uncultured Alcaligenaceae bacterium. Taxonomy (GTDB): domain Bacteria; phylum Planctomycetota; class Planctomycetia; order Gemmatales; family Gemmataceae; genus JAXMAS01. The sequence continues at coordinate 553 of CAZNSL010000729.1, forward strand.
CACCCCGACCTCTTCAGCGTGTTCGCCGACTACTCGGGCGACGCCCAGCCGACGCTCGACCCGCCGGCCAACGCGCTCAAGGAGGTGTTCGGCGGGGACCAGAAGGCGTACGACGCGCACGACCCCACGAAGCTGCTCCCGAAGCGGTCGTTCAAGGGCACGGCGGGGTGGTTCGAGGTGGGGCTGCAGGACCCTGACCCGCTCCCGGCCACCAAGAGCGTCGCCCAGCTGGCCGCGGCGGCCGGCATGCAGACGTGCGTCCTCACGCGCACCGGCGGGCACGACTTCGCGTTCTGGGTCCAAGCGTTCGCCAACTCGCTGCCGTGGATCTCGGTGCAGCTGAAGATCGCCGACCCGCCTGTCGACACCCACGGCGCGGTCTGCAGCAACACCTGACACCGTGCGACCCGACGCCGCGCGACCGCCATCTCGCGGCCGGCCGTCCCGGACCCGACCGGCTGCGGCTCGACGCCGAGCGGACGGTCAGCTGGTCGCCGCGACCGTGACCGGTTCCGGTGGTCGCCAGCGGAAGAGCCGGGCCGCGAGCGGCAGCATCCAGTGGTCGCGGCACTGATCGCCGAACCACCGCTCGTGCCGCTCCTCCTCGGCCGTCATCGCCGCGAGCTCGTTCGCCGCGTCGACCAGCCCGAGCTGCTCGGCGGCGTCGTGCGCCGCTTCGTACTGCCCGACGTTCATCCACTCGAGCCGGCCGGCCGCGTACATCGGGCCGAACCAGCCGCCGAGGAAGCAGAGCCCACCGAAGAACCGGCCGGTGGCGGCCATGAGCCACTCCCGCCGGCGGCGCGGCCGGGCGTCGAGCGTGACGAGCAAGGCGGCGACGAGCCGCCGGTGGTGCCACTCGGCGGCCTCGATCCGCTCGACCTCCGCGCGGGCGGCCGGGTGGCGCCACAGCGAACGCGAGTGACCCTGGTACGCGTAGGCCGCGGCGAGCTCCCCGGCGTGTGCATCCTGCAGGATCCGCACGAGGGTCGCTCGCAGCGCCTGCTCCCGCGTCCCGTCGGCCTCGGCCACCTCCCCATCGAACACGATGGTCGGCGCGGGCGCACATCCACGTTCGCCGGACCCTTCGTTCTCCCTCCACCCGAGCCCGAACGAAGGCCCCCCGTCCGCCGCCCCGCCGGTCGACCCGTCCTTCCGCCGTCGGTCACCCCGCGGGTGGCGTCGCCGCCGCGTGCTGCGCGGCTGCCTCCGCGTCCACGCGCACCACCCAACGTCCGACCACCACGCTGAAGGGCCAGATGAGGATCCAGAACGCGGCGCCGACGGCGCCGTCGGTCAGCAGGAACACCGGGATCGACACCAGGAACACCACCGACGCCGACAGGGCGAGCAGGCCGTGCGCCCACCACTGCTTGCGGGTGTAGTGGTCGCCGAGCAGGCCGTGGCGGTGGGCCACGATGCGCCCGGGGAAGTCGATGCCGAAGAGCAGCGCCATCACGACCGCGTACAGGACGAGGGCCGCATCGGTGTCGCCGTAGTTGCCGACGAGGTCGGACGCGAACGGCACGAGGACGAGGGTGAACAGGTAGCAGAAGTTCCACAGGATCATCGCGTTGTCGAAGCCGTTCAGACGGTCGACGAAGCGGTGGTGCCCGAACCAGGAGAACGCGATGATCACGAAGCTGAGCGTGAACGCGAGGGCGGGCGCGTAGAGGTCACGGAGGACATCCATGACGAGCTCGTTGGTCGCCTGCGCGCCGTCGGCGAGGGCGGGCACCGCCAGCTGCAGCACCAGCAGCAGCAGCGCGATCGCGACGACGGCGTCGGTGAGGTTGACGATGCGGTTGTACTCGACGGAGTCACGCCGGTAGACGTGCTCGAAGCGGTACTGCACGAGGGTCAGCGGCCCGGCGTCGATCTCCGTCGGGGTGGGGAGCACCACGTCCGGCGGCGCGCTCGGGTCGGGCTCGTCCTCGCGCTCGGGCATCGGCGCAGCGTACCGAGTGACCCGCGACGCCGGCCGGACACAGCCGGACCCGGCGGACCCCGGCTGGACCCGGGAGACGACGACGCCGCGTCAGGCCTTCCAGGCGAGGAAGTTCCGGGCGCTCGACTCGGGGCTGTAGAAGACCTGCGCGATCGGCGAGTCCTTGCCGATGAGGAACGTCACGTAGCCGCGGATGCAGTCGTTGGGCGGCAGCACCCGGGACTGGGGGAACGGCGAGTCGACGGCGTTGTACGGGATGACCGGCACGGAGTAGACGCGGTTGTCGGCGGTCTTGACCTGGAAGTACGCGCCGCGGGCTTCGGTGCCGTTGGTCCCCGCGCACACCTGCACGTCGACGGTCGCCGGGGCGACGTCCTTGCTCAGCTCGAAGTTCTCGGGGACGGGCTTGGCGTTCGGCACCGGGAACTGCGCGCCGTAGACCGTGATCTTGGATCCCGTCGTGCGGTAGATCTGCTCCTGCCCGAAGGGGATCGGGGCCTGGGTCGTGGGGGGTGCGGTCGAGGACGTCGGTCGGACCGTCGCGGGCACGCTCGTCCCCGTCGAGTCCGAGGGGGCGCTGAAGTTGTTGCAGTCGTCGTAGGTCGCGGTGTCGCCCTCCCCCGAGCTCGAACCGAACTGCCAGATCAACGTGGCCACCGGCGGCAGGTCCTTCAACGGGATCTCGAAGCTGATCGTGTTGTCCTTGACCGTCACCGGGGTCTGCAACGGCGCCCGTCCCTCGTTGCCGCCGCGGAACGTCGCGAGGGTGAGCGCCCACGGCGGGCTCGGCGGCGGGCCGACCGGAGCGGCGCGGATCTCGAAGCTCACGTCGTTGCCGGCGCGGCCCTGGCCCACGATGAAGGTCGGCACCGGCGCGCTGTCGATCATGCCCACCGTCTCGAAGGACACCTTGAGCGACGTCGAGGTGAGCACGGCCTCGGCGTGGGTCATGTCGATGCCGGCGGGTTCGCTGAGCGCCCCGCCGTTCTTCGAATCGGTGGCGAGGTCGCCGGCCGGGTCCGTGCAGGCGGCACCCGCCGCCGGCGGCGAGGT
>CAZNSL010000730.1:0-3549 GCA_964574975.1 uncultured Alcaligenaceae bacterium
GCGGTCTGATCGTCGCCCCGCCGCGAACCGGCAAGACCGTGCTGCTCCAGCACATCGCCCACGCCATTGCCGAAAACCACCCCGACATTCACCTCATCGTGCTGTTAATCGACGAACGGCCCGAAGAAGTGACCGAGATGCGCCGCACCGTCAAGGGCGAGGTCGTCGCATCGTCGTCCGATCGGGACACGCACAACCACATCCGCACGGCCGAACTCGTCCTCGAACGGGCCAAGCGGCTGGCCGAATGCGGTAAGCCGGTGATGATTTTGCTCGACAGCCTGACTCGGCTGGCGCGGGCCTACAACAAGGGTAGCAACAGCGGCCGAACGATGTCCGGCGGCATGGACATCAAGGCGCTCGACGTGCCGAAGCGCCTCTTCGGCAGTGCTCGTGCTTTCGACGAGGGCGGTTCGCTCACGATCCTCGGCACCGCATTAGTCGAGACCGGCTCGCGGATGGACGAGCTGATCTTCCAGGAATTCAAGGGCACCGGCAACATGGAACTGGTGCTGGACCGCAAGCTCAGCGACCGGCGCGTCTACCCGGCCATCGACATTGGCCAGTCCGGCACCCGCAAGGAAGAGCGACTGTTGACGCCGACGGTGTATCAGCAGGTCTGCATGCTGCGACGAACGCTGGTGTCGATGCCGTCGGGCGTATTGGCGATGGAGCAACTCGTGCAGAAGCTCGGCAAGACCGAGTCGAACGCGGAGTTCCTCGGCAAGATCGCCATCGCGGTTAAGTGAAGCATTAGCCACAGATGAACACAGATAAACACGGATGAATGCATAATCGCCTGCTTGCATGCATCCGTGTTTATCTGTGTTCATCTGTGGCTAATGCTTCAGCCGATCTCGCGCTCGCCTGGCTTGAACTCTGGCTTCTTCGGCGGCTCGGCGGCCTTTTTGGCCGGTTCGTTGGGCTGCTTGATCGGTTCCACCGACTTAGCTTTCTCGCCCGGTGGCTTCGAGGGGATCGCTACTGGCCTCACCTCCGTCTTGTTCATTGGCGGTTTGACGCCGGTATCGCACCCCGCGGCCAACAGTATGAGCAACCCGCAAGCGCAAATCCGTGAACGTGCGGCCATGGCTTCCCCAAGCGTACTGACCACCGTCGGAGCCGGTCCTCCCCAGGCACCGTATCCCCGACCGTCGTGACTCGCGTATTATGCCGGGCGTTTGCTGGCGAAGAAAGGGGTCGCAGCGGCAATCCGCGAAAAAGGGCGGGCCGCGGTCGGTGACCGCGGCCCGCAAGGTTTTCGGATACCCCGAAACTTACCAGTCGGAGTAGAGGGTTTCGTTGCCGGCCGGCGTGCAGGCCGCCCAGTAGGTCCACTCGCTGATGTTCGGGTTGACGGTACGAACGGACCCGTCCGCCAAACCGGCGATCATACCACCGACGTGCGGGGTTTGGGCCACGCGCGCGTCGCACTGGATCGCACCACGCGGGGCGACCTGGAACTTCTGGAACGGCTGTGCTGGCGTCGTCCCTGGGACGGCCGTCGGGGGTGCGCCGTTACCGGCCACATCGATGCCGACCTTCACGTTCAGCTGGGCGGCCGTGTATTGCGGAGCCGGGCCGGACGCCGTGCGCAGCGGGATAACGGGCGAGATTTGCCCGGTGTTCCCGTTGCCAGTCGGGGTCGTCGGCGTCAGGGCCGCAAATGCCGGCATGGACGGGGAATAACGGCCCATGCCCCACAGGCAGTAGATCGAACCCGTGCCCTTGGTGCAAACCTGGTAGCGCTCGGCGACCATGATCGTGTTGGACGTGCCGTCCTGGAACGTGCGCGGGATACCGCCCGAGTTCCCCTTGAACACGATGCCGTTGAACGGATAGCTCGTGGTGGCGAACACCGACGCGGCAGTGGCCGGGATGGCAACGGCCGGGGTGGCGGCGGTCATGTTCGCGGCCGTAATCTGCTGGCCGGTCGCCGTGGTGCCGCTCGACGCGGTGCTGTCGGCGGGGCTGATCAGGGTCTTGATGATGTTCGACGACACCGAGTTCGTCGAAGCGTAGTAGGTCGTCGGAGTACCGCGGTTGTAAATGCGGTAGATGTTGTCCTGTTCCATGTACGGAAGGATGTTGAAGTAGATCGACTTCAAACCTTCGGTCGAGGAGTTGTTGCCGATATTGAGGTCGACGAGGGGCGGCAGCTTGTCCTGGTTGGCCCCGGAGTAGTTGTGGACCGCCAGGACGATTTGCTTCACGTTGTTCGAGCTAGTCGAACGGGCCGCGGCTTCGCGGACTTTCTGCACGGCCGGCAGCAGCAGGCCGATGAGTACGGCGATGATCGCAATCACCACCAGCAACTCAATCAGGGTGAAACCATGACGACGACGCATTGTAACCCACTCCTTCGTAGAGAAACGCCGAAAACTTCGATCCGAACGAAAGGATCGATAACTACAGGATCAAGGGCTAGGTCGGGCGCGCGAAAGGAATGCCCCGGTTCGCCGGGTGCAACAGGGGCCATTCGGGGAACCCCGAAGAAGGGCCATTCGGTACGACCTTGGGACGAAAATCGGAGCGAGAACGACTAAACGTGCGTCATCCTACACCGCGCCGGCCACGGTAGCAACGGTTTTCTCAAATTTTTCTCATCGTGTGTAAGCAACCTCACAGAACAGCCGGACCTACCCGTGGCATTCGCGGCACCGCGCCCTACATTTTTCGAGGTGGGCCAGCCACGTCCGACCCGAACTACCCCGCTGTGGTGAATCGATGCAAAAGACCCTGGTTCTGCTCAAGCCCGATTGTCTGCAACGCCGCCTGGTCGGCCCGATCCTCAGCCGCTTCGAGGCCAAGGGCCTGCGCCTCGCTGGCCTGAAGCTGGTGCAGGCGTCGCGGCAACTCGCCGAGGCCCACTACGCCGTCCACAAGGGCAAGCCGTTCTACGACTCGCTGCTCCAGTTCCTCACCTCCGGGCCAACGGTCGCCGTCGTGCTGGAGGGTCGCGAAGCGGTCGCGGTGGTGCGCCAGAGCATGGGGCCGACCGACGGCACCAAGGCCGCCCCGGCGACCATCCGTGGCGACTACGCCCTCAGCGTGCAGAACAACCTCATCCACGGCAGCGACAGCCCCGAAAACGCGGCCACCGAGATCGCACTGTGGTTCAAGCCGGAGGAGTTGGTCGCCTGGACCCCGGCCGACGCGAGTTGGGTCGGGGCATGACCGCGCCGCCGGCCGAGCGCCGCAACTGGTTCTACCTGTTGCTGAACCTCTCCGGCGTGGCATTCGCCGTCACGGCGCTCGCCTACGCCGTGTTGCCGTTCCTCGAGCAAAAGGCCCGCGAGGCTGGCGAACCGGTGCCGGCGTCACCATTGGGCGACGCGCTGCGCGATGACGGCTGGTTGTGGTTGTTGGCCGAGGCGGGGCTAGTCGTTGTCCTCGCCGCCGCGAGCATCGGCCTGGACCGCTGGCGGATGTGGCGGACTTCCGCGTAGGGTGGGACGAGTGGAGCGAGTCCCACCGCTTTCCGCGTAGCTTGCTCGTAGCTCGTAGGGTGGGACGAGGGGAGCGAGTCCCCCCGCGATCGCACAGCCG
>CAZNSL010000731.1:0-978 GCA_964574975.1 uncultured Alcaligenaceae bacterium
ATCTTGTATTCAACTGTGTTTATCTGTGTTCATCTGTGGCTAGTTCCTCACGCCGCTGCCTTGCGAACCGGCGGGCGGTGCTTCCAGCGGCGGTGTAGCCAGAAATACTGCCCCGGCTGCCGCCGCACCAGCCGTTCTAGCGCTGCCGTGTAGCGCTGCGTCATCGCCCGTACGGCGTCGCGGTTGGCGGCAAAGTCGCGCGGATCGATCACCTCTTCCGCCACCACCTCGTAGCGCATCGGCTCGCCGACCTTCGGGACTCCGATCACCACCAAAGGCGCATCGTACTCCAGGGCCAACAGCGCGATCGACTTGAAGGTCGAAGCCGGCCGGCCGAAGTAGTCGACGAACAAACCGCGCGGTCCTGCGTCCTGATCGGCAAGCATTGCTAGCGCCCCGCCGTCGCGCAGCGTCTCTTGGATGCGTTCGTAATCGGCGTTCTTGTCGAGGATCGCCTGGCCGGTGCCCTGGCGGAACTTCGCCAGGAAGCGGTCGAGGTGCGGGTTGTCGAGCCGGCGGGCGACGGCACTCGTCCGGAAGCCGAACAGGCCGAGGGCGTAGCCAGCCATCTCCCAGTTACCGAAGTGGCCCGTCACCATGATCGTCGGCCGACCGCCGAGCAGCCGGCTGACGACGCGCTCGCCGTGGACGAGCCGGATGTACCGGCCCCAGTTGTGGACGTGGAGCTTGCGCGGGATCTGCACCAGTTCGACGACCAGCGTCGCGAAGTGCCGATAGGTGGCTTGCACGGTTGCGTCGATATCGCGGTCGGTCCGGTCGGGGAAGGCGTGGCGAAGGTTGTCGCGGGCAACCTCGGTGTGGCGCTTGTCGAGGCGGAACGCGAGCCACGCCAGGGCGTGGGCGAACGCCCGCGCGGCGTCCGGCGGCAGCGCCTGCAACAGGCAGACGACCAGGCGGACCGCGAGGTAGACGGCGATGTCGACGGCGGGCCGGCGTTTCTTCGCCACGGCGAAACTC
>CAZNSL010000731.1:988-3540 GCA_964574975.1 uncultured Alcaligenaceae bacterium
CGCCCCCGGCCGGCGGCGTGGCCAGCCGAACTCACACCGGCGGCAGCCCCATGACCCGCCGCCACGCCGATAGTTGGCCGAGGTGGATCGCCTCGTGCGTCGTCAACAGGTGTCCGATCAGCACGCCGACGGTCGGGAATGGCTGACGGATGAACTCGAACGGGTTCTCCTTCGCCATCGCCGCCGGGTCGGGCGACTGCGCCAACTCGGCGACGCGGGCGTGGCCGGCGTCGAGGGCAGCGAGCAGTTCGGCCTTGGTGCCGACCGGCCCTTTGTGTTCGTTCGGCACCGAGAACGGGCCGAAGTCGCGGTGCCACGACTCCGGGCAGACCTTGGTGCCGCCGAGCAACTCGGCCGCGTAGTCGGTGCAGATGGCGAGGTGCGTCAACACCCACAGCGGCGTATTCATGCCGGGGTGCGGCTGGTGCGTCAGTTTGTCGTCGGGGATGTCGGCGGCGAGCCGCTTGGCGTAGCCGAGGGTGAAGGCGTAGAGCGTCAGGTGATTCGCGTACATGGGAGCCTTTCGCGGGGCGACAGTCTGGCGGCGTGGCAGGTAGTCATGGTACAATTCGTAGGCGAACCCGAAGGAGGACGGCAATGGGCGTATTGGTCGTCGATGATGCATTGGGCGAAAAGCTGGCCACGGCGACGGAGCCGGTCGAGGTGCGCACGACCGCGGGACGGCTCCTCGGCAACTTCACGCCGGGGCCGATTTGCCCCTGGGATCCCACGCTGACGATGGAAGAAATCCGACGCATCTCAGACGAGGAAGAAGGGTACACGCTGGACGAAATCCTGCGCGAACTGGAGCAGCGATGAACTATCGGCTACGGTGGCGCCGGCGTGCGAAGGACGAACTCGCCGACGTGTGGTTGCGCGCCAGCGACAAGTCGACCGTCACCCGTGCTGCCCACCAGTTGGAAGTTCAGTTGCGGCGTGACCCGTATGGCATTGGCGAATCGCGCAGCGGGGCCGTCCGGTACGTTTTCGAAGGACCGCTGGCTATGCTCGTGGAAATCGTGGGCAACGAGGTTCGCGTCATCACGGTCGGCGAGTCGAACCCCAATCCCTAACCCGCCACATCCACCGCTCGCCCCGTCTTCGCGCTCTCGTAGATCGCGCAAATCGTCGCCACGGCCTTGCGGCCCTCGCGGCCGTCTACTCGCGGCGCACGCCCCGTGCGGATCGACTCCACGAAGTCGGCCAACTGGCGGGCGTGGTAGGCGTGCGAGATCGCCGCCGGGTCGCTCGCCCCGCCCGACGCCCCGACCTTCGCGGCATATTTCGCCTTCACCGCCGCGTCGTCGGCCGTCGGTGGGTCGAAGTCCCAGCGCAACACGTCTTCCTGCTCGACCACCGCCGAGCCGCGAGTGCCGTGGATCGCAATCGTCTTCGGGTAGCCGGGATGGACGCTCGTCGTCGCCTGGATCACGCCCAAAGCACCGCTCGCGAACCGTAGACAGGCGACGGCAGTGTCTTCCACCTCGATGCGCTCGTGCGCCAGCCGATCGGTAAAGGCCATCACCTGCGTCACCGGACCCATCATCCACAACAGCAGATCGACGTTGTGGATCGCCTGGTTCATGAGCGCCCCGCCACCGTCGAGCTTCCAGGTGCCGCGCCAGCCGCCCTTGTCGTAGTACTCTTGCGACCGCCACCACTTGCACGTCGTCTCGCCGAGCGTCAGTCGGCCGAAGCGGCCGGCGCCCACCGCGGCCTTGAGCGTCGCGTTGGCGTCGACGAAGCGCGACGGGAAGATCGTACACAGCTTCGCCCCGCCCCGCTCGCACGCGGCGATGATGCGGTCGCAGCGCTCCGGCGTTACCTCCAGGGGTTTCTCGACGACGACGTGCTTGCCGGCCTCGGCCGCGACCACGGCCGGCTCCGCGTGCGCCCCCGACGGCGTGCAGACGACGACGACATCGACATCGTTCTGCTTCACGGCGTCGGCCACGTCGGCGTAGCACGGCACCGCGGCGATGCCGGTGCCTTCGATGAGCCGCTCGGGGGCACCGGGCACGGTATCGACGAGGGCGGCAATGCGGGTACCGGGCACGTCGGCGAGGGCCTTGACGTGAAAGCGGGCAATCATGCCGCAGCCGACGAGACAGAAGCCGAGGGAGTCGCTCATAGCACGGGTACGGCGAGGTTAGGGCTGGCGTGCGGATATGTTATGAACCCGCGCTACCGTCCCGAACGTCAGACCCGAACGCTCCGGCATCACGCAGCGCGGCACGCCTGGTCGAACAGGTGTCGCGCCGCCCGGCCGCTGATCTCGCCGCGGGCCAAGAGTTCGGCCGCGATCGCCTCGACGGCCCGCCAATTGCCATCGTCGGCCAGCAGGTATTCCGTCTTCGCCAACAGCCGTCGTTCGAGACGATCGGCCTGCCGTGGTCCGGCTCGGTTCACGGCCAGGTCGCGGACGTAGCGCAGGTCGCGCTCGGCGGCGTCGCGGGCGTACTCGCCGGTGTGACGGGCCTCCGCGGCCAGACCGGCCAGCGAGATGATGATCTCCTGCTCCACCCAGTCCTTCGACGGTCGGAACACGCCCT
>CAZNSL010000732.1:0-1328 GCA_964574975.1 uncultured Alcaligenaceae bacterium
GGCGTTGATGCTCAGGACCAGCCAGGAGAAGTCGTCGTTGGCCTCGCAGACCGAATGCACCAGGCCTGGCAGGCTCACGAAGGGGGTCAAGATCCGCGGCGGGTTGACCACGGTCGGGCCCCACGGCAGGCGTGGGTTCGCGGTCGAGAAGATCGAGTCGTCGACGATGTCGAAGTACGGAGTCAAGTACCCGCCTGGACCGCGCAGGTCCGCCGGATTCGTGCAGAGCGCCTGCATTCCCGGCTGCGCACGCGCAAAGCGCGACGTCGGGGGAGGCGGCACCGTGGCGCGGAACGACGAGTACGAGACGACGCAGCCGATCTGGTCGGGTTGCCGGCAGGCCGGGATGTTCTGGAAGGAGCCGCCGACGTCCTGACCGCGCGGCACTTCGACAGTCGTGCCCAGGAGCACGGCCGAGATCATTCGCTCGCGGAGCCCCTGCACCGGATCGATCTCCTCGGCGATGAGGCGTCGCAGGTGTCCGGCGCCCTGGGAGTGACCCATGACCATGAATGGGCGACCGTGGTTGTATTGACTGAGGTAGGTGCGAAACGCGTCGAGGACGTCGGCATAGGCGATCTCGCGATAGTCGATGCCGGTTCCGGTCGGAGAGCCGAGCGTGCGCTGGCGGTAGACCGGCGCGTAGAGCGCGCAGTGCTCGCCCAGGCGGCTCACCTGATTGCGTGTCGCGAAGAGCTCCTGGCGGTAGTCGCCGTCGAACGGCGCGTTGCCCTCATTGCCGAGACGCACCGTCGGGTAGACCCAGAAGCAATCGAACGCCGGCTTCTCTGCTCGCTGGAACGGCTCGACGGTCAACGTGCCGTCCGCGGCGACGGCGGTCGAGTCGAGACGGTCGAGGCACCCGTCGTCGAGGTCGGGCCGGCAGAGCCAGTGCGCGTCGTCCTCGTACACCGCGCTGCGGTAGCCCTCGTAGTAGATCGTCTCGCTGTTGGACGAACCCCCACCCCCACCGCATGCCGACACCACCAGGACGAGTCCGGCTAGGCCGGCCAGCCGGCCTGCGGCGGAGGAGCACACCGCCACGCGACGGGCTCCCGACGACGTCGACGAGGGCACGGACCACGGGACCAACGACGAGATGAATCGCAGCATGCGCCGCGGTTATCACGGCGCCACAAGCCCCTCAATTGTTTCCGTGGTCGCGTGGGCCGGTGGTGATTCCACGAGCGCCATATCGTTCGGCGGTGAGAAGCCGGAATCGGTCCAAGCCGGGGGGCGGCTCGCCGGGCTGGTAGCCGCGCAGGAGCATCGCGGAATCGGTATCGTCGAGCACCGTCAAGCCAGCCACCCCGAGGCGCTGCGGAAGG
>CAZNSL010000732.1:1338-1996 GCA_964574975.1 uncultured Alcaligenaceae bacterium
CGCCAGCGCCAAGGCGCCGACCAGCGCGAGAGTCCGGTCGCAGGCTTCGTCGTCGAGGTAGCCGAGGACCCCTTCCCAGAGGAAGAACGTCGGCTCGTCCGCGCGATGCCCGGCGGCGCCGAGCGCGCTCGTCAAGGAGGCCTCGGCCGACGGGCTCGTCAGATCGCAGGCAACCTGCGTCACGTGATCGGGAATCCTCACGCCGGCGCTGGCCAACCGGTCGCGCTTGAGTGCGAGCTGGCCCGGGAAGTCCACTTCCATGACGATCGCCCCGCAGGCGGCGATCTCGGGCATGCGCAGGGCGCGGCAGTCGAAGCCGGCGCCGAGCAGCACGAGCTGGCGAATTCCGCGATCGAGGGCCGCGCGCACCGCATCGTCGAGGTAGCGTGTTCGAACCCGTACGGATTGACGAAACGCGGGAATGCTGGCCATGCGCTGCGCGACTGGGGTGGAAGCGCCCGCGCCAGCGAACAGTTTTGCGTAAGGATCCTCGAACCAGCGCTCGCCGGCGGGGAGGAGCGATTCCTCGGCGCGGATCCATGCGATCGGTTGCGCGGTATCGGTGACGTCGGTCATGGCCTCACGCTCGTGGTGGCCGCGGTAGCCATCGCCGCACGTGCTCGGCGTAGGCGAGCCACTCTGCGCCGAATTGCTCCCG
>CAZNSL010000732.1:2006-3535 GCA_964574975.1 uncultured Alcaligenaceae bacterium
TCTGCGGCAGGACGCGCGGGAAGGCCAGCGCGACCGGCTCCTCGGCCAGCACGACTCGCAGGTGGAACCCGAGAGCGATCGCGACGAGATAGAGCCAGAGAACGCCCGAGCCGGTGGCGATCGCCCAGCCGGCCAGGACGCCGAGCACGCCGATGTACATCGGGTTCCGCACCCAGCGATACAACCCGACTACCACCAGGTGGCGAGGCGGATCCCACGGCGCCAGCGTGCCTCGGCCGACGACGAGGAAATCCCGCACGCATGCCTGCACGATCGCGAGCCCAATCGCGAACGGGGCGAGCGCAAGCGCCGAACCCGATCCGGGCGTCGAGTCGACCCGAGCGAGCAGCGGCGGCGCGACGCCGGCGACGAGAAACGGCAGGACGAGGAAGGCGAGCAGCGCCCGCAGCCCGAGCGTCATGCTCCAGCGCTGCGCTGCTCGCCGACTGCAGTCAAGAGCCCGCGCAGCCCTTGTGGCCGGAGTGGCCCCCATGGCCCGCGTGCGAGTTGTCGGCGGCACCCGAGGCGACGTGCCCGGCTGGATGCGGATTGCGACACGCCGACACCGGCGGCGGCAGCAGATCCGTGGTCAGCGAGCGCCCGCGCGAGTCGGCCGACGAGCTTCCCGCGGTGGCGATCGAGGCCGCGGTGGCGGTGCCCTCGCGCGCGAGGCTCTGCAGGGCGGTCGTGTCGACGTAGTAGCTGCCGAGCATCAGGAACATCTCGTTCTCGGTGCTCTCGCCGCCGGTGAGTGGACAGGCGTCACACTGGCCGTCACCGGCGCCGGGCGAGGTGTCGCAGGTGGCATCGTCGTCTTCGCCTTGGCAGGCCGCCGCGATCCGGCCGGCGCTGCACGCGGTGGGCTTGCACAACCCCACGCCTGAGATGCGGGCGCTGGCTGGCATGCGCGAAGCGCGGGTCACCGCGTCCGGGTCCGGTGATCCGTCGCTGGCGACGCCGTTGTTGAACAACGCGCAGAAGCGAACCGTGCGAGTTGCCGGGTCGGCCGAGTCGAAGGCCAACGGCGGATCGAAGCGGGCCGAGCCGGGATCGTTGTAGGTGAAGCTCTCGTAGACCTGCGTCCCGTCGGGCAGGGTGATCCAGAAGCGCTTGCCGCGCCGGTGTACGTGCGACGAGAGTTCGAAGACCCGCGAACCTTGCTCGAAGGTGAACTCGTTGCAGACCGTGTCCGTCGTGTACGGCGGGATGCCCGTCATGTCGAAGATCGAGCCCGGCGTGAGGATGCCTCCGGCGCGGACCGGGAACCGCTGGTCGTTGGCGAAGGTGTAGTTGATGCGAGCGTGCATCCGCGTGGCGTGGTGGGTCAGATTGAAGGAGTGCGAGTTCCAGTAGAACACGCCCTTCATCGGGATCTGCGCGAACACTCCCGGGTAGAATTGATTCAGATCTTGCGCTTGTTGGGCCCCGCCCACCGCGAAGTTGATGCCGCGCCCGCCAGAACCCGTTTGCGGGCCGTAGCCGATGCAGGCGAAGGTGTCGCGGATCGCGGCGGTGCACTTGCCCGTCCC
>CAZNSL010000733.1:0-3529 GCA_964574975.1 uncultured Alcaligenaceae bacterium
CTGTCCGGCCGAGCAGAGCCCGCGGGAGTCGGAGCCTGGGTGGCGCATGGTACCGGGCTCCGGCATCGCGCCGCGAGCCCGGGTGCTCAGGCGCGCCGGGACGGCCGCGGCGCGAACAGGGCGACGCGCTGCCTGCAACTTGCGCGATGTTTGATGGCCGTCAGCGGGCGTTCGGGTTTCTGCGTACCGGGAGTGCGTCGCCGCGCGACTAGAGTACGGAAGCAGAAGCGAACGCTCGTTCGCTTTTTCTTTGTCGCGTCCGTCTCTGCAACGTGCTTCGTCGAGGTTCCTCCATGCGTCTCTTGCGAAACCTGGGCCCCTGGGTCCTGTCTGCTGCGCTGCTCGCCGCCTGCGGCGGCGGCGATCCCACCGTACCCGGCAGCGGCTCACCGTCGGGTGCGCCGACCACCAAGGGCAGCTTCACCTCGGTCATCTCCTTCGGCGACAGCCTCAGCGACGCCGGCACCTATACGCCTGCCACCTCCGTCACCGCCGATGGCAACCCGCCCTACGTCGGCGGCAAGTTCACCAACAATGTCGGCGGCGGCTGGGTCTGGGTCGAGAACATCGCCGGCGCGTTGGGCCTGCTGATCACGCCCGCCGAGGTCGGCTGGGCGGGTACGTCGCAGCCGTGTCCGGCGGCCGCCAATCCGGCGCTGGCCTTCAGCTGCACGGGCTACGCCCAGGGCGGATCGCGCGTCAGCAACCCCGATGGCATCGGCCACTCCGACGGTGCGTTGACGGTGCCGCTGACGACGCAAGTCGCCAACCACCTGGCCCGCAAGGGCAACTTCACGGCCAACGACCTGATCCTGGTTCTGGCCGGAAACAACGACGGCTTCGTGCAGTTCGGCGCCTTCGCGGCCACGGCAGCGCAGGTGCAGGCCGATGCGGCCGCCGGCAACATCACCGCGGAGCAGGCCAGCCAGCTGCTGTTCGCGGCGCAGCAATCCGCGCTGCAGGGCATGAAGACGGCGGCGCTCGAACTCGCCGACACGATCGTGACGCAGATCCTCGGCAAGGGCGGCAAGTATGTCGCCGTGCTGACGATCCTGGATCCGGTCTACACGCCGTTCGGCCAGTCGCTGCCGGCCGAGGTGCAGCCGGTGCTCAGCGAGCTTTCACAGAACTTCAACCTCTGGCTGCGCGAAGGCCTGACCGGGCAGCCGGTCCAACTCATCGACACCGAGTCGATCATGGCGAACGTGCGCGCCGATCCCGCCAAGTTCGGCATCACGAACCTCACCGTCCCGGCATGTGACGCCGCCAAGATCGAGGCGATCACCGGCGGTGCGATCACCGACGGCTCCTCGCTGTTCTGCAACAGCGACGCCACGCTGCCCTGGTATGGCATCCGCGCTGGCGCCGACGTGAACACCTGGCTGTTCGCCGACGGCGTGCACCCGACGACCAAGGGCCACAAGCTGCTGTCCGACGCCATGCTCGAGCTGTTCAAGACCTTCGGCTGGATCTGAGTCCCGCCACCCCCACTTCATTGGAAGCAAGCACCATGAACCAGTGCAAGAAGATGATTCCGCTGATCGGCGCCGGGCTGCTGTTGGCAGGCGGCGGGACGGCGCAGGCCCAGGAAAGCTTCACGGCCAACGTCGTCAAGGTCGGGGCGTCGTATTACAACCCGACCGGTTCGTCCGAGGGCGTGTCGGGCATCGGCGTGCCGCCCGGTGCGGACGTGTCGATCAACGGCGCATGGACCGCGCTATTCACCTACGAGCGCATGTTCACGCCCAACATCGGCCTGGAACTCGTGATCGGCATCCCGCCGAACACGACGGCCGACGCGACGGGGAGCATCGCCTTTCTCGGCAACAACATCCTCTCGGCCAAGGCCGTGGCGCCGACGCTGCTGCTGAACTACCACTTCGGAACGCCCGCAGACAAGTGGCGGCCCTATGTCGGCGTCGGCATCAACTACACCAAGTTCACGAGCATCGAGTCGCGCCTGGGCTGGAACGTGGAAATGGGCGACAGCTGGGGCTGGGCGGCCGCCGGCGGCATCGACTACAAGCTCGACAAGAACTGGGGCCTCTACGCGAGCGTCGGCTACTCCGACGTCAAGAGCAATGTCGTCGCCACCAGCGCGACGGTGCTCACCGCGACGGTGGACTTCAAGCCCTGGGTCTACACCTTCGGCGTCTCCTACGGGTTCTGACGGCGCATCGCGGCGTGCGCGCCGCGGGGCGGGCTTGCGCCAGCAGCCGAATTCGTCGGCAGGGAACGCGAGCTCGAGTTCGGTCGCGTGCGTCTGCAGCCACAGCGGCGCGTCGGCGAGCGCCCGGTTGGAGAAGCGGGGGCCGATCTCCTCGACGAAGAAGGCGAGGAGCGCGGCCGCCTGGAAGTTGCCGAAGCGCCCGTCTCGGCGCTCTCGCCGAACCTGCGCCCGATCGACGCCACGGCCTGCGCGCGCGCTTCCGTGGTGAGGGTCGGGCCCGTCGACATCGGGGTCTCGTCGACTTCGTCGGCGGCTCCTGCGTCGAGGGTGCCGGCGGCCCCGGCGCGCGGGCGGCGCCGTAACATTGCGCCGTTCACGTCACAGGAGCCGACCATGATCGAACTCACGCTGCCCACGATGACCTGCAACCACTGCGTCCAGACGGTGACCCGCACCGTCGGTGCGGTCGATCCGCAGGCGAAGGCGCTGATCGACCTCCCGACCCACCGCGTGCGCATCGAGTCGGAGCGACCGGCCGAGGCCTTCGTGGCCGCGTTGACCGAAGAAGGCTACGCCCCGGCATGAAGCGGCTGCTGCGCAAGGCGGCGCTTGCCCTGTGCATCGCGGCGGCGCAGACGCTGCCGGCGACGGCGGCGGCGCAGACGCTGCGATGGGCTTCGCAGGGCGATCCGCTGACGATGGACCCGCACGCGCAGAACGAGGGCCTGACCAACGCGATGAACGGCCAGGTGTACGAGTACCTGGTCGGGCGCGACAAGCAGTTGAACCTCGTGCCTCAGCTCGCCACCGAGTGGCGCCAGACCGGCCCGTTGCAGTGGCGCATGAAGCTGCGCGAGAACGTGAAGTTCCACGATGGCGCGCCCTTCACGGCCGATGACGTCGTTTTCTCGGTCAACCGCGCCAAGGAGCCGACCTCGCAGATCGCCGTCTATGCCAATGCGGTGGGCGAGGTGAGGAAGCTCGACCCGCTGACGGTCGAGTTCAACCTGGCGCAGGTGAACCCGATCTTCCTGCAGCACGTCAACACCATCTTCATGATGAGCAAGGCGTGGTCCGAGAAGCACCGCGTCACGAAACCGCTGGACTTCAAGAACAAGGAGGAGAGCTTCGCCTCCTACAACGCGAATGGCACCGGCCCCTACATGCTCGTGAAGCGCGAGCCCGACGTCAGAACCACTTACCGGCGCAACCCGAGCTGGTGGGGCAAGCCCGAGGGCAATGTGCAGGAGGTGGTCTACACGCCGATCAAGCAGGATGCGACGCGCCTGGCGGCGCTGATCTCCGGCGAGATCGACTTCGTGCTCGACCCGCCGCCGCGCGACCTCGAGCGGCTGCGCG
>CAZNSL010000734.1:0-3528 GCA_964574975.1 uncultured Alcaligenaceae bacterium
TGCCGAACGCCGCCCGGAACGGGCCGAAATCGGCCGCGTTGTCGGTGCCGTCGCCATTCACGTCGCCGAAGAAGCGGAATAGGCCGTTGGCCGTCGTCCCGTTCAGGACGAAGTTGTCGCCGCCGGTGCCGTTGCCGTCGCCGTCCAGTTGCAGGCCACCGGCCGTGATCTGAGCCGCCACCGCCGTCAATTGGTAGCGACCGTCCGCCAACGAACCGAACTGCGTCTCCGCCCCAGTGAAGGCGTTGAGCGTGACCACGGTGTGGCCGTTGACGGTGTTGGCCGTCGCGGTGAACCCGCCGACCGCCCCGCCGCCGATGCGGCTGAGTTGGAAGGCGTTGGCCACCGGGCCGCCGAAGGTCACGATGGTGCTGAACTCGACGTCGATCGAGGTGACCCGCGACCGCTGCGTCGTGTTGGCCTGGCCGGCGTTGACCACCACCCCGTTGGTCACCACCGTCGGCGCGGTGGCCACCTGCACTTCGAAGGCCCCGATGTCGGTGCCGGTGCCGCTGGTGCGGGCGAAGCCCGTGCCGCGCTGGTCGGTCGTGAGGTTCGCCGGGTTGGAGCCGACGTTCAAGAGCGCGCTGCCGGCGGTCAGTGCGATGGTCTGAGTCGGACCGCCATTGTTGGCCAAGGTCGGCGTTGCGCCGCCGACGAAACCGGGGTCGGTGCCGGCCGGCAGGTTGTTCTGCGTGCCGTAGTTGGGCAACGTCGCTCCGGTCTGGTCTCGCACCAAACTGCGGGTCGCGTTCAAGGTGCCGCTCACGTCCGGGGCCGCCGCGCCAGTATTGTGAGCGATCACCGTACTCTCGATCGTGTACGTGTTGCCGACGCCCGCGGCGACATCGACGAACCCGCCACCCGTGCCGCCCGTGGCCGTATTGCCGGCGATCGTGCTGTTCTGGATCAGGATCGTACTCGGCCGCATTTCGTTGGCATTGACGCCGAAGCTGGCGAGCCCGATACCGCCACCCGTAGGTGCGGTGTTGCCGGCGATCGTGGTGTTGCGAATGATGACGGCTTCGGCCTGCGAGGTCGGGCCGTAGAAGTAGAACCCACCGCCGCCGGGCGCGCCCAGGGCCGTATTGCCGGACAGCGTGGAATTCTCGATCAGGGCCGAACCCTGGTTGCCGAAGTACACGCCGCCACCGGCCCCGGCGGTCGCCGTGTTGCCCGAGACGGTCGAGTTGCGAAGGATCACGCGGCCGCGCTGGCGCTCGGAGATGCCGCCGCCGGAGTTGCCGGCCGTGTTGCCGGAGATCGTGGAGTTCTCGATGATGGCCGTCGCACCGTTGCTGGTGAGATTGATGGCCCCGCCGTTGCCGGTGGTGTTAGCCGTCAAGACCGTATTGTTCCCGGTGAACGTACTGTTGCGGATGGTCACGAAGCCACCGCGCTGGATGTTCAGGGCACCGCCGGGACCGTTCGCGGCCGTGTTGCTCGTCATGGCGACATCGTCGAGGGTCACGTTTTCGTTCGAGATGAACACGGCCCCGCCGCCGAGGCCCGAAGCACCGCTGTTGCCGTCGGTGAACGTCAGGCCGGAGACGCTGGCCGTCTGCGATCCTTCCATGGCAATCGCCAGCAGCCGGAAGGTGTCGTTGCCGGCGAGCGTCAGGTTCGCCGAGCCGGGGCCGGTGACCGTCACCGGATCGACGATGGCCAGGCCGGTCGCCAGGGTGATCGTGCCGGTGACGCCGGTGAAGTTGATGATGTCGGGCGAGAACGTACGGTTGTTCGCCTGGGTCAGCGCATCCCGCAGCGAGCCGGCCCCGGCGTCGGCCGTACTTGTCACCGTGAAGGTGGTCGGCGTGGCGATGAGAGCGTTGCCGGCCGTGACCGCGTTCACCGCGTTGCCGTCGTTGTCCGTCACCGCGTTCGCATTGACCGCGATCCGCACCCGGCCGTAGTCGGCCGCGTCGAAGGCACCGCCCGGCGGGGTGATGCTGTAGGTCGCCACGCTACCCGCGTTCGATACGAACGTCGCCGGGCCGGTGAACAAGGTCGTGCCGGCCGGGTCGGTGAACGTGACCGTAATGTCGTCGTTCCCGAAGGTGCCGGTGTTGATGCCGACGTTGGTGCCCGCCACGTCGGTGTAGGTCACCGCAAAGGTGTACGTCGTCGCGCCGTTCGCCGTCACCATCGCCGCGCTGGCGTTGGCCGACGGCGTGCCCGGCGTCCCCGCGAACTCGAAGGCCCCAATGTCGGCGGAGGTGCCGATGGTGCGCGGGAAGCCGTTGCCCCGGGCGTCGATGCCGTAAGCGACGGCGTTCAGGCCGGCGTTGACCAGCGGGCTGGCGGCGGAGGCGATGGCGACGGTCTGGACCGGGCCGCCATTGTTGGCCAACGTCGGGGTCGCGCCGCCGACGAACTGTGGGTCGGTGTTGGCCGCCAGGTTGCCGGTACCGACGAGCGAAATGCCGGTCTGGTCGCGGACCAGGGTGTTGTTCGCCTGGATCGTCCCGTTGCCCAGGTAGAGGATGTCGTTCGTGCCGGCCGCGGACGTGTTGAACGCGACGACCGACGCGGTCAGGTTGACGTCGCCGTCGCCAGACGAATGCGCGATGCCGCCGCCGTTGCCCGCGGAGGTGTTGCTGACGATGGTCACGTTCGACAGGTTGATCGGGTTGATCTGGCCCTGCCCGGCGTTGCCGTTGATCAGGATGCCGCCGCCATCGCCGCCGGGGGCTTGGTTGCCGTGGATGGTCACGTTCCGCAGGTTGATGCCGCTGGTGGCCGGCGTGCCGAGAGTGTACAGGCCGCCGCCGCCGAGTGCCCCCGTGTTGCCGGTGAGGGTGCTGTTCTCGATGGTGGCCCCGTTATTCGCTTGCAGCCAGATGCCGCCACCGATGGCGTTGGAAGTGTTGCCCGAGAACGTCGAATTCGACATGGCCAACACGCCGAACTGGCCGAGGCGAATGCCGCCGCCGCCCTGGGTCGCCGTGACCGTGGTCGCGGTGTTGTTCGAGATCGTGCTGTTGCGGATCGTCACGATCGCGTAGCTGTACGTGCCGATGCCGCCGCCCTGGACCGCCGAGCCGCCGGTGACGACGCAGTCGTTGAGGGTCAGCTTGTCGTCGAAGGCCTGGATGTTGCCGCCGATGCCGTTCGGCGTCAAGGGGTCGCTCGTCGTCGTCGCGACGCCGTTGGAAATCGTCATGCCGCTGAAGATGACTTCGCCTTGCTTGCTGTCGATGTCGACCTTGAACGTCCGGAACTGACCCGACGCCTGGACGTTCACCAAGCTCGCTCCCGGCCCGTTGAACGTCATTTCCGTCTCGAGGTCGGGCAGGACCGTAGCGAGGGAGATCAAGCGGGCGGTGTTGAAGAAGGTCGGATCGAAGTTAATGACGTCGGCGTCGACGGTCGCGTTTGCCTGGGTGATCGCGTCGCGCAGCGACCCGGCTCCGGCGTCGTTGGCGTTGAGGACGGTGAAAATGGCGGGCGTCTCGCGCGATTCGAGGGTCTGGAGCATCATGCGCTTGCGCAGGGATTGCGGTGTGCGGGTCCGCGGCGTGGCGGGCC
>CAZNSL010000735.1:0-2183 GCA_964574975.1 uncultured Alcaligenaceae bacterium
AGCGGCAAGCATGGCACCCAACCAGTCAGACGGGACGCCGTACGACAAGACCAATTCCGCTGCCGTAACACCCTCACCCGGAGCCTTGCCGTGCGTATCACCCGTCTCGCGGTCCTCGCGCTCGCCCTGGCTGGCCCGCTCCGCGCCGACGATGCGCCGCGCACCATCGTCGTCGGCTCCGGGGCCAGTCAGGAGAAGCCGCAGCCCATCTGGGACGCCATCCTCGCCGTCAAGCCGGACCTGGCGCTCCTCCTCGGCAACGGTGTCTTCCTCGACTCGGACAACGCCGATGTCCTCAAGGCCAAGTACGCGCAGGCCACGGCCGTGCCCGGCTTCGCCAAACTGCGGGCCGCCTGCCCGGTCCTCGCCACCTGGGACGGCCACGACTACGGCGCGATCGAAGGTGGGGCCGACTTCGCCGGCAAGGCGGCATCGCAGCGGCTGTTCCTCGACTTCCACAAGGAGCCGGCCGACTCGCACCGCCGTAGCCGGCCCGGCGTGTACGTATCGCGCACCTTCGGCCCGCTGGGGCGGCGCGTGCAGATCATCCTCCTCGATACCCGCACGTTCCGCAGTCCGCTCAAGAAGACCGGCAACGCCATCGCCCCGAACACCGACGCCGACGCGACGCTGCTCGGCGAGGCGCAGTGGGCGTGGCTGGCCGAGGAACTGCGCCAGCCGGCCGAGCTGCGGCTGATCGGCTCGGCCCTGCCGGTGATCGCCGACGAGCCGGCCGGCGAGAAGTGGGCGAACTTCCCGGCCGAGCGCGACCGGCTCTACAAGCTGCTGCGGTCAACCAAGGCGGCCGGCTTGGTGCTGCTGAGCGGCCACCGGCTCACGGCCGAGATCGCGCTGGCCGACATCGGCCTCGGCTACCCGCTGTACGAACTGACGGCCAGCGGCCTGAACATGGGCAACCAGTTCTGGCACCCGCCGGTGAAATCGGCCAGCCGCGTTGCCGCCCTGACCCGCGGCGACAACTTCGGCGTCGTCGCCATCGACTGGCAGCGCACACCGCCGCGGATCGAGCTGCAAATCCGCGATGCCGAAGGCGACACCGTGGCGAAGCAGAAGATCGACCTCACGCAACTGAAGCCGGGCGCGATCCCGACGCCGGAGGTTCGCCCGGAGGTGGCCGCGGCAAAGGTGACGACGCCGGGGGCGATCCCGCCGGCCGTGGCGGTGGGCAAGGTTGGCGAGAAGGTGACGGTCGAGATGCTGGCGATCGGGACGGGCAAGACGCGGGACAATTCGCGGGTGTTCCTGAACTCGGCCCCGCGCGACTCGAAGGACAACTTCACGATCGTGCTGGACATGAAGAAAGTCGGCGAGGCGCTGGCCGCGGCCGGCGTGAAGAACCCGGCGGCGTACTATAAGGGCAAGACGGTCGCGGTAACGGGCACGGTCGGCACGTTCCGCGACGCCCCGCAGATCGTCGTCGAGGACGTGGGGCAGATCACGGTGGTGGAGAAGTAGGCGAGACCGGGGCGGGGGGGGGAGCAGGGGGGGGAGCGCACGCTAGAGAAACGACCAACGACGCCGGGGGGGGGTGCGGCCGGGGTGGTCCCCCCCCCCGGGGCCCCCCCGCCCCGGCCTCGCCGGGGTGACGCGATGACCCTCCTGCGCCGCTTTCTGGTTCTGGTCGCCTTCGCGTTCTGGCTCGGCGGCTTCGCCTTCTATGCCGGCGTCGTCGTGCCCATCGGTACCGACGTCCTCGGCGGCTCCGGCGAACAGGCGCGGATCACGCGCCGCGTCGTGCAGCCGCTGAACCTGGCCTGCGCGACCGCGCTCGGCGTCTTCGCACTCGATTGGCTCGTCAACCGCGACCGCGGCCGGGCCGTCTTGTGGCTGTTCGTACTCGCGTGCCTGTGCGTGCTGCTGTGGATGTACCCGCGGCTCGACGCGCTGTTCGCCCACGGCGAGGGCGTAGACGACCGTTCGGCGTTCCGCCCGTGGCACCGCACCTACTTGTGGGTCAGCACGCTTCAGTGGGCCGCGGCCTGCGGCTATGGCGTCTTGACGCTCGCCGCGTGGCGGGCGGAGGACCGACGTCAGTAATCCGCCCGCGCGAAGCGCCAGCACGCCAGGCCGAGCATCACCGCGATGAACGCGCCGCTGACGCCGAACACCTCGCCCCATCGCGGCGGCTCTCGGTCCAGCTTGCGCCGCTTGACCTCCGACTC
>CAZNSL010000735.1:2193-3524 GCA_964574975.1 uncultured Alcaligenaceae bacterium
CAACACGCCGCGGGCCACCCAACCGGCCGTCAGCCGGTCCAACTCGCCCGTCCGCGGCAGCACCGCGTACAGGAAGTCCGACGTGGCGTACACCCACTGCGGCACCGCCATCCCGCCGCCGCGATCCTCCGGCACGTCCTCGCCATCGGCGGCGTCCTCGGCCTTCGCCTCGGCCTTGGGCGCGGCCTTCGACTTGCTCGCGGCCATCTCGCGCACCGTCTTCTCCAGTTCGCTGCGGGTCTTCCGCATGGCGTCGAACTTGCCGTGGACCCAGCCGTTGAGCCACAGGCCGAACCACGCCACACACGTCACCAGGATGCACACGACCGTGCTGCGCGTCAGCACCGCCGCCAGCGTCGAGACCGAGTACAGCACCGCGAAGAAGAACGTCACGGCCGGAATCACCAGCAGGAAGTGCGGTGCCCAGACGCCGGTGCGCAGACCGATGGCCGCCCACACGCCGCAGACGGTCGCCGCCGTCAACAGGAACACGAACAACAGGCCGCCGACGTACTTGTAGAGCAACAGCCCCACCCGCCGCACCGGCTTGGCCAGCAGCAGGTCGATCGACCCTTTTTGCAGCATGTCCGGGATGAACGACGCGGTGACGATGATGCCGACCAGGACGGCCACCCACGCGCCGAGACCGCCGACCAGCGTGTCCTCGATGAGGTAGACGCCCTCGCGCAGGGACGTGGTCATGAACGGTAGCGGCACCGCGAATAGTACGCTCGGCTCGTAGCGCCACGAGAGCGCGTCGGACACCTTGGTGCCCTGCGAGGCGATGACGAAGCGGGCCTCGGCCGGGTCCTTCGAGGAGTTCTTGGCCACGTCGATGTTGTCGAGGTAATTGAAGGCTTCGCGGGTGATCTGCCGCACCTCGCGCTGCTTGGCGAAGGGGAAGCGCTTGAGCGCGTCGGCGTCCTTGGCCTTGACCACCCAGTCGAAGGCGTAGTCGCCGTGCCAGGCCTCCTTCGCGTCGTTGGTCTGCCGAAAGTTCTCGATCGCGATGTTCGTCTTGGCGCTGTGCGGGTCGAAGTGCATCCAGAAGTTCATCTGCCGGGCGAAGGAGTGCAGTTCCTCCTGGAGGGTGATCGGCTTGAAGGAAATGCTGGCGACGAACAGCGTCAGCAGGCCGCTGAGGACGAGCATGGCCGCGAAGATCTTGCGGTCGCGCGCCTCGCGGTAGGAGTCCTTGAGTAGTGCGACCAGCTTCACGCGCGGCCCCTCCCGAGAGAATTAGCCACAGATGAACACAGATCGACACAGATGAATATGCTCTGTTGAATAGCCCCGGAGGGGCGGCCGTTGGTAGCCAGGGGCGTCAGCCC
>CAZNSL010000736.1:0-3521 GCA_964574975.1 uncultured Alcaligenaceae bacterium
AGCCCCTGGGTTACCCGCTGGAGTTGAAGCCAAACGCGGTGCTGAGCGGTCTATTCAAGCTGACGGGCAAAGCTGACCCGGCCACGGCCGCCGCCGCCCGCTACACGGCCGACAAGCCTTGCGGCGACGGCGGCCGCTACGTCACCCGGCTCGACGTGGTCCTGCGCTCCGACCCGTTCGCGGCCGAGAGCATCGCCACGCTGGAGATGATCGAGGCGTGGCTGCGCGAGTTGCTGCCGGCGAAGGCGGCGCGAGTCGGCGGCGTGCAGGCGGAGGTGTACGGTGTCACGGTCCATACGCGCGACATGGCCGCCGTCATCGAGCGCGACCGGACGCGCGTCAACCTGCTGGTCCTGGGCGGCATCTTCCTGATCCTGATCCTCGTGGTGCGGAAGCTGTGGCTGGCCGGCTACCTGCTCGGTACTGTCCTGTTGAGCTACTACGCGACGCTCGGCCTGACGACGCTGTTCGCCAGTGCGTTGTGGGGCAAGCCGCTCGGCGAGGTCGAGTGGCGGGTGCCGTTCTTCCTGTTCACGATCCTGGTCGCAGTCGGCGAGGATTACAACATCCTGGTCATCACGCGGGCCTTGCAGGAGCGCAAGCGGCACGGGGCCGTCGAGGGCATCCGCCGCGGTCTGGCGGCAACCGGGGGCACGATCACGGCGTGCGGCGTCATCATGGCCGGCACGTTTGCGACGCTGATGCTCGCCGGGTTGAGTACGCTGGTCCAGATCGGCTTTGCTCTAGGCGTGGGTGTGTTACTCGACACGCTGGTGATCCGCCCGTTCGTGGTGCCAGCGTTCGTGCTAATCGTCTGGCGCGACGAGGAACGGCGGCCCGACACGTTGCCGCTGCGGCCGCTCTTGCGCCGCCCACCGTCGCGATTCCGCCGGGCGGGATGAGCGTTCGCCAAGTCTTCTGTTGCGTTGCCAGCCCGTAGCGACAGCGAGGGACGCTGAGTTGTGCCGACATCCTGATCGGCGTGCTGGAGGTGACCGAAGAACGAAGAGGTCCTGAGGTTCGTCGTCGTCTGGGACACCGTCGCATGGCTGCGGCAGCACCACCCGGAATACGACCTCGACATACCGTATCAAGTTCGGAAGTGACCTGCGAAGCCGGAATCGCCAGAATATCGTGGGGAGCGGCTGGCGTGAAACTGTACCTCGACGTGTCGTGTCTGAACCGTCCGTTCGATGACCAAAGTCAGGCCCGCATCCGGCTGGAAGCCGAGGCCATCACCCTCATTCTGGAGCGAGTCGACAGCGGGGACTGGACGCAGGTGTCGTCGGAATTGGCCGTCATCGAAACCGACGCGATCCCTGATGCCGACCGGCGGGCGCGGGTTCGTCTATTGCTGCCCAAGGCAAAGGATATATTGAAGCTAGACGATGCCACTTGGTCACGAGCGGCAGCACTGCAAGCGATTGGGTTCAAGGTAGCGGATGCGGCCCACGTCGCCGCTGCCGAAATGCTGCAAGCCGATGTCTTTCTCAGTTGCGACGACAGGCTATGCCGCTTGGCCAAGCGGCATCGGCCGCGGTTGTCAGTTCGCGTCGCCAACCCGATCGATTGGCTAACGGAGCTTGCGGATGACTCGAACCCTTGAACGAATTCGACAGGACGGTCTCGAAGCCCTGCGGCAGCGGTTGGGCCGGGCCGGCATGATTCGCTTCCTGCATCAGTTCGACGCCGGCCGCGGCGATTACGCATGCGAGCGGCACGCCTGGGTCGATGTAACTTCGCTGGACGAGCTTCGACAGGCCGCCGGCAAGAAGCGGCCAGCCAAGGGCGGTGGCGGGCGCTCGAAGTGAGCGCGACCACCTCAACTGAGGATCGCTGCGCGGCGTGGCGTTCGAGCGTCAGCGGCGCTTCGGCACTGCCTGGGACACCCTCGTGTGGCTGCGGCAGGACAACACCAACATCGACCACGACGCTCAATTACCACTGACGCACCACCACCCGTGACCGATCAGCCGCGGTGCAAGCCGCGTCAACGAGTTCGAAATTCAACCGCGCCCAGAGCCTGGCATTCGACGGGCCGTTTGCCTCACCCACCGCCGACCGCCCGCGCCAGGCAGTGGGCGAACAGCGCGTCCCACTCGGTCCGCTGGAGTGCCTGCAACTCCTTCGTGTCGCCACCGCGTCCGCGGACGCACGCCTCGACGCGGTCCACGAAAGCGAACGGGTCTCCGCCGAGCGCCGGATGCGGGCCGACGCGGCGGAGCCAGTACTTCGCGTTGCCGTAGTCGCCCTCGCGGCGGTGCATGATGCCGTGCCAGAACGCGCCGTCGGCCGTGTCGAGTGACTGGCTAACGGCGTGCGACTCGTCGAGCCAGTCGAAGCGCAGCCACAGGCCGGCCAGGCACGCCCGCGCCGCGTCGGCGTCGCGGATCGCGTGTGGGGCGAACAGTTGGTCGAGCGTCAGCTCGGCCAGCCGGTCGCGGGCCGCGCGGTTCGGCGCGCCGGCGTCGATCGCGATTGGATGGTCCAGGGCGAGCAACTCGGCGATCGCGGTCGGCGTGACGGTCATGCTGTCGATGATATAGTGCGATGCCCCGCCCAGGAATTTGGTCCCGGCGACTTGCCGACCGCCGTCGTTCGGCGAAGAACAAGCAGCAACACCGCGTCGCCGATCCACGGGTGACAGGTGATGGCCATGGGCGAAGTCACGCAAATCCTCGACGCCCTCGGGCGCGGCGAACCTCGGGCGGCCGACCAACTGCTGGCGGCCGTCTACGACGAACTCCGTCGCCTCGCCGCTCACCGTCTGGCCCACGAGCGCAAAGGACAGACCCTCGACGCCACGGCCCTCGTACACGAGGCGTACGTCCGCCTGGTCGGCGGGGGGCAACCGGACGGTTGGGACGGCCGCGGCCATTTCTTCGCCGCCGCCGCCGAGGCCATGCGTCGCATTCTGGTGGAGGCGGCCCGTCGCAAGAAGCGGGTGCGCCACGGCGGCGGTCGGCAGCGGGTCGACGCGGTCGATGTCGTGGCTCCGGAACCCGACGACAACCTGCTGGCACTCGATGAAGCGCTGACCCGGCTGGCGGCCGAGGACGCGCTGGCCGCCAAGGTGGTCGAGCTGCGCCAATTCAGCGGGGCCGGCCACGAGGGCGTGGCGGAGGCGCTGGGCATCACCGTCTATCAGGCCCGGCAAAAGTGGACCTACGCCCGTGCCTGGCTCCGCAAGGCCCTCGACCCCGGCGCGTGACGCGCCGCGATTCGTTCCACTTTTTTTCGACAGCTTTCCAACGCCACGTCGCATGGTGGGGTGTTCTCGACCATCGGGAGCCGACGACCCAAGTCGGGCACCGTCGAACCACCCTCAACCGGCGACATCGTCGCTACGGAGATGCCATGTTCAACTCGTTCCGCCGCCGTCCGTCCGCCCGCCGGACCTCCTCCCCACAACTGAGCGTCAATGCGCTCGACCGCCGCGACCTGCCGTCCGTGACCCTGTCCGGCGGCATCCTCACGCTCAACGGCACCGCCGGCCGCGACGTGGCCAACGTCTACACCGA
>CAZNSL010000737.1:0-3514 GCA_964574975.1 uncultured Alcaligenaceae bacterium
CCGCCGGCCACGCGGCGCACCTCGCCGAGGACGGCTGCTGGCTGGTGCCCAAGGTCGAGCTGGTCACGGCGCTCCAGTTGGCGCTGCAGGCCCGCCTGCTCAAGGTGGCCCCGGAGCTACCCGACGCCGAGGCGCTGGCCCGCGACCTGGCGGCGTTCCGGCTGCGGGCGGTGCCGCTGGCGGACGCGGCGACGGCTGCCTGGCGCGAAGGGGCGTCGGACGACCTGGTGTTCGCCGTGGCATTGGCGTGCTGGTGGGCGGGCCGCTGCCCGCGGGTGACGGGTATTCCGATCTCGATGGGCGGCGGCATCCTGCGCACCGCCCCGGCGGGGGTGTTCCGGTCGTGAGCGAGGTGCGACGAACGCTGGTGTCCGGCCTCGACCTCGGGCAGGCAGCCGACTTCACGGCGCTGGCCATCTTGGAGCGTTACGCCACGTCGGGCCGACCCGCGCTGTACGCAGTACGGCATCTGGAGCGGTTGCCGCTGGGCACGGACTACACCGCAGTCGGCGACCGAATGGCAAAACTGTTCGCCGGTCCGCCGCTGGCCGGCGCGGTCCTGGTCGTGGACCGCACGGGTGTGGGTCGGCCGGTGGTGGATCTGCTCCGCGCCCGCGGCGTCGACGCCGACATCCGGGCCGTGACGATCACGGGAGGTCCATCGACAACTCGATCCGACGATGGTGGGTGGCGGGTGCCGAAGCGGGAGCTGGTCGCGGTACTCCGGTCGCTGCTGGCGGGCCGGCGGCTGCGCGTCGCGCCCGGCCTGCCGATGGCCGAGGCGCTGGCCGAGGAGCTGCGGACCTTCCAGGTGCGAATCACCGCGGCCGCTAACGAGACGTTCGGCGCTGGCTCGGGTCAACACGACGATCTGGTCCTGGCTCTATCGCTGGCCGTCTGGGCCGGCGAGCTGTCGACCACGGCGTTCCACTGATGCCATTCCAGGCGACGACAGGTATTCGCCCCCCGCCTGGGCGGTGTGCTGCACCACTCCGAACGCCGCGCGGCGTAGTCCCGCCACGAACGCGTTTCGTCTGAGATTACTGTCCGGTGACGTGCGGCTCGTCCGGGGGCTCGGTCGGCGGGGATCGGCGGCCTGTGTCGGGGTAATCGACTGAGGTCAGCTGGCCGTGGGCGTCGTAGCGGTAGGCGACGCGATAAAGGCCATCGGGTGAGTTACCCCCAAGCGGAACGCTGCACTCGAACATCTCCACGACCGGCCCGGCCGGGACGATACCGCCGCCCGCGGCCGGCCGCCGCAGGTCGACGGTCAACCGCAGCCCGCCGTGCGTCGGCAGGGTGACGGACACCCCGCGGCGCGTCGGGGACGGGTCGGTGATGTCGTCGGGCGCGCCGACATCGTCCGCGGTGAGGGGAGTGGCCAGACGAACGGTGCGGACCAATTGGCCGTCGAGTCGGATGTCGATCCACACGTCGGGTGCCGAAAGGTCTGGGGTCATAGCCGCCTCTCGAAGTACCGCTATGGAAGGCGATGTCTGGCGTACGCTCACGGTATCCGGCCGGTCGGGCCGGGCAAGGCCGGCTCACGGCCCAGCCGGCGGTAATTCAAGGCCAACGGGCGGTATGACGGCGCACGGCGTCGTCAGGGGCAGGCGGTCCGATTGCTTCGTCGCCTACCCGCGGACTGAGGCCGAGACCACCGGCGGCAGCTCGTGGATGAGCGAGTTTTGGAAGCAGACGACATCCGGTGCGAGGTCGCCCGCCGGCTCGGCGGCGAGTTGCACCACTTCGGACTCCGCGCGGAGTAATCCAGCGCTCGCCGTCGGCTACCCGCATCGTTCGAGTTCGGTCGCGAGTCCATCGATCTGGCTGCGAAGACAATGTTGTCGCAACCACGCCTGTCGGGAGCGCGAGGCCCACCGGTTCGTCGGCCCCATCTGCCGCGGCATCTGTTCTGTACAGGAAGGTCGCTGCACCCCGCACCCGCCCGCCGCCGACATCCGGTCGACGCGAGGGTCGCAGACGGCTCCGGTCAACAGCCCACTTCGGACGACAGTGGTTCGCACCGCTGTAGGAGTACTGCCAAGTTGTGCTTCGCCTCGCGGTGGTCGGGGTCGATTGCCAGCACGTCGCGCAGCGCCCGCTCCGCCGCCGCCGGGTCCGAGCCGTCCCGCAACAGGGCGTGCGACAGCACCACCCGCAGGAGCAGTTCGCTCGGGTAAGCGGCAATTGCCGCCTCCAGGCCGCGGCGGGCCGCGGTGTACTCCCCGCGCTCGATGTGGCCCCGGGCCCGCAGCGCCGCTGCCTCAGCCGGCAGGAGTCCGTCGAGCCGTGCGGCCTCGGACTCGAGTTCGGACCAGCGGCGCTGCCGCAGGCACAATTCCGCCAGCCCCAAGCGCGCCGGCCGGAACGTTGCATCGTGCGTCAGCGCCGCCCGCCACAGCGCCTCGGCTGCGGCCGGCCGGCCCACCTCTAGCTCCAGCACCGCCAAATTGTGTCTTGCCTTTGGTCCTCGCAGGCCCCCGTCCACGCTGGCGAAGTGCGGCCCCTCCCTGCCGCCTATGAGCCGGTGCCAGCACGCCGCGGCTGCCGTACGGTCCCCGGCGTCCCGGTACAGGCCGCCGGCCAGGAACAGCAGTTCGGCGTCGTCGGGGTACAGCTCCAAACCCTGCCGGCAAGCGGTCAGCGCTTCGGCTGGTCGCCCCAGCCGCCGCTCGGCCGCCCCGACTAGGGCATACAACTTGCGGACGATCGAGTCTCGCGGCTTCGACAAGTCCAGGCTTCGGCGTAACAGCGCCAGGGCTTCGTTGTCGCGGCCCAACTCCTGGTAGACCGAGCCGAGGTTGAACAGCGTGAACGGGTCGTCCGGACGCTCGGCGTCCTCTAGGTTCAGGAGCCGCAGGTCACGTTCGAGCTTGGTGCGGCGCAGGGTCGCGTCGACGTAGCCGACGTGCCGCACTGACGCGTCGGCAAACGCCACGTCGCCGCCGGCCCGGCGGATCGCCGGCAGGATCTGCTCGTGGACGCGATACTCCCAGCGCACCCGCGGGTCGCGGCGGAACAGCCGCACGTGGTCGACCACCGTCGGCGACGCCCCGGGGGTGCCGCCGACGCATACGCACTTGAGCGCGTACCCCATCACCGGGTCCGCGCCGAGGCGGTCGAACAGGGCCTTGAGCTTCGGCCACTCGGCGTCGTCGATCCGGTCGTCGGCGTCCAGCCAGAAGCACCACTCGCCCGTCGCCGCGTCGAGGGAGGCGTTGCGGGCGGCGGCGAAGCTGTCCACCCACGGGAACTCGGCCACCCGCGCCCCCAGGTCGGCCGCGACCTCGCGGGTGCGGTCGGAGGATCCCGTGTCGACGACCACCGCCTCGTCGAACAGTTCCTGCCAGCCGCGCAGGCACTCGGGGAGGTTGTCCTCTTCGTTCTTGGCAATGACGCACAGCGACACCGTCGGCCTGCATACAGGGGCTTGTCCAAGCGCGACGGGCCGGTAGCCGGCCGCGGCGGCGTCCCCCCACTTGGCGCGAAACCGGGCCAGGTTGTCGTTGAG
>CAZNSL010000738.1:0-3509 GCA_964574975.1 uncultured Alcaligenaceae bacterium
GAGCGTGGGTGTGTGCGTGGGGATGGGTATGGGTATGGGTATGGGTATGGGTATGTGACATTGGTTGATCGCCTCTCCCGCCCGTTGCCACGGGCGTGCTATGTGCGGGTTTCTTACACCAGATACAGGAGCGGGAACAGGAAGATCCACACGATATCGACGAAGTGCCAGTACAGCCCAGTCAACTCGACGAACGACTCGTGCTGTACGCCGAACGTTCCGCGCAGGCCCATGAGCAGCATGATGGCGAAAATCACCAATCCGCCCAGGACGTGGATTGCGTGGAAGCCCGTCATCGCAAAGTAACACGACGCCCACAAATTGCCGTAGGGAATGTAAGGGGCAAGGTGGAGTGGATGATCGTGGTCGTCGCCGTAGGCTTCGAGGAGCGCGTTCACCTCGTTACCGACAGTGAGCGCGGTGACGATTTCCGTCGAGACTGTTGCAGGAACTGGGGCCGCGGCAGCGCCGGCGGGCGGCTGTGGCGGGGCCATCGCCTCGGTCTTCTGGGCCAGGGCCTTCACCTGGTCGAACCACTTCGGCTTCTGCGCTGCCGCGTCGAGTTCCTCGACGATATGTCGCAGTTGCGACTTGACGCGCTCCTTGTACTGGTAGGCGACGCCGTCGGAATAGTTGCGATTGGCGATGGCCCCGATCTCCGGCCTGTCGGTCGGCTGCCACTTGCCGTCCTTCTTGACGTAGAACGGAGCCAGGTGGTCGCCGATTCGGCCGGGCAGGACGCCGTGATCGTACTTGGCCTTGTACTCGAACGCCTTGATGGCCAGGAACACGCCGCCAAGGAGGAGCGTGATCGCGATATACATCTTCGCGCCGCCGACGTTGCCCTTACTGAGTGCGTAGTGAGCCAGCACGACCGTCAGCGACGAACAGATCAGGACGAAGGTGTTGATCGCACCGAGCGGTTCGGACAGGTGGACGGCATGCGGTGTCGGCCAGAGCGACTCGCCATTGACGGACGGCGCACTCTGACGCAGCACGATGTACATGCCGATCAGGCCGGTGAAGAACATGATCTCGGTGACGAGAAACAGCCACATCGCCAGCTTGCCGTTGGACAGTGGCAGGCCCATGTGGACGATCGGCTCGTCGTGAGTCGCGTGCGCCGTTGCCATCGCAGAAAACCCCCGTTCAGACCCAGTATTTCGAGAGCAAAAGCGCCGCGAGGACGCCGGGCAAGTACACGAGCGACGCCCGCAGTACGCGGCGGGCGACAGACACCGATCGCTCCTTCTGGAACCGCCCGATGGGCCACAAAAACAGAGCCCCGAACAGCCCCGCGGCGACTGCATACATCGGGCCGGCGATGCCGATCTGGACTGGTACCAGACTCACCGGCACAAGGGCGAGGCCGTAGAGCAGCATCTGCTGTGCGGTGCGGTCGCCGGTGCGGTCGCCGACGGGCAACATCCGCAGGCCCGCCCTGCCGTAATCGTCGCGGTAGCGCCACGCGATCGCCAAAAAGTGCGGCACCTGCCAGATGAAGACGATCAGGAATAGGGCGACTGCTCCCGCGTCGATTCTGCCGGTAACGGCCGTCCAGCCGATCACCGGTGGCATCGCGCCGGGCACCGCACCGACCAGTGTGTTGAGTGTGGTGCGGGTCTTCAACGGCGTGTAGACGAATACATAACTGAAAAACGTAAACGCCGTGACCCAGGCTGCGAGCGGGTGCGGGACTGCCGCGAGCATGTAGGCGAATCCCAATACTGCCATTGCCGAACCGATGACCAAGGCGTCGCGCGGTGCAACGCGGCCTGTCGGTAGTGGGCGGTTGGCCGTGCGCATCATGAGGGCATCGGTGTCGCGTTCGAGCCACTGGTTCAGGATGCTCGCGGCGGCCGTCACGAGCGCAGTTGCCAACACCGCATGCAACAGCGTCGGCGAAGGCACGAGGTTGTCCGCGGCCAGCAAGCCGCCGAGCGTCACCGTGACCAGGACCATGACGGCAATCCGCGGCCGCACGAGTGCGGCATAGTACGCGGCACGCGCGAACGGCCGCGACGGCGACAGCACGAGCGGTTCGGCTACCTTCATGCCACGGCCTCGAGTTCCGGCGAGCCAAACCGCGACGCGAGGGGTGCGGTCGGGGCACAATCGCGTCGCAGCATGAGCGCGGTACGCGCGGCGGCGGCAAACAGGCCGTAGCCGATCAGCGTGTGCAACGTGCGCGTCGCGGCTTCCTGCCAGGAGACGGTCCGCCATTCGGCCGCGGCGAATCCGCCGCCGAAGCGCATCATCCATGCTTCGATGCCGAGAAGGATTTGCAGGCCAAGGAAGATGTGCATCACGACGCGGAGTTTTCGGATGGCAGGCAACAGCGTCGGCGACCGCAACGCACGGGCGAGCAGGATCACGAACGCAGTCGATGCGAACGCCCCGAGGAGGTGGGCGCGGGCGGCGAGCGGCGAGGCTGCATGTCGCAAGAACGCTCCCGCGACGACCTGGGCGTAGAGCAGAAGCGCCGTCCACGTCGCAAACCGCGCGAGGGCTGGATCGACTCGCTCCGAATCCTGCCGTGGGTTAGCCGAGACGGCGACGGCGAGCAGTGTGGCGATGACGACCTGCGAGAATGCGGCGTGCGCGATCGAGTACGCGGTCCCGGCGATGGCGTTGAGTAGCACCCGAAGTCCGCCGAGTAGGCCCTGCACCATCACGAAAACGAGCGCCACCACCGCGAGCGCCCGGAGTTTCCGGCCGGGGCTTCCGGCGAACAGTTCGGCAGCCACTACAGCGAGGAGTACGGTCAGGGCCACAGTCGTCGGCCCGGAGGCCGATCGCCAATCCACGACCGGCGGTTCGCCGAGGTCGCGAAGTTCGTTCTGCCGCGCGATCAGCGTGGCGTGCATTTGTCCGAACGCGGCCAACAGCACCACGATGGCTACGACACCCGCCCACTTCAGCCCCGGATTCGTCTCAGTCGCCCACAGGCCGAGCGCGAGGGCGGCCACAGACAGGCCGAGGAGGATGCCGACGAAGCGGTGAGTGTGCTCGATAACCAGGCCCCAGTTCTCCCATTCGATGACGAACAGGTGCCACGGCGTCCGCGGCCAGGTCGTATCGGACATACCGGCTCGGAAACTCGTCACCAAAGCCCCAACGGACAGCATTACGAACGTGAGAACGACGACGCACACGGCGAGGCGGTACAGCCAGCGCGGCGGGACCCAGGGTGTCGTCGGATGAACGGTCATCGCGGCCTTGAAACGACTCGCGACGCCTAGCGGGACGGCGTTACCGTCCCGCCAAGCGCTGCGACATGGATCGTCAAACATGCACGGGCGCGGCTTCGGGCACGACTAGGTTCGGGGCCTGAACGGCGTAATCCTCCGGGTGCGACGGGTCGGCGTACTCGTACGGACCGCGCACCACGATCG
Organism: uncultured Alcaligenaceae bacterium; assembly: GCA_964574975.1. Taxonomy (GTDB): domain Bacteria; phylum Planctomycetota; class Planctomycetia; order Gemmatales; family Gemmataceae; genus JAXMAS01. The sequence goes on from CAZNSL010000738.1 coordinate 3,396, forward strand.
GCGTCTTTTCGAAGTTGCCGTGGCCGGGCGGGGAGGGCGTGCCCCACTCCAGCGAGTTGCAGTGCCACGGATTGCGGCTCGCCTTTTCACCCACGAACAGGCTGCCGAAGAAGT
>CAZNSL010000739.1:0-1550 GCA_964574975.1 uncultured Alcaligenaceae bacterium
CTCGCCGGCCTCCGCGGCCAGGATCGTGTTCGACGTGCCGTCGGTGAACGAAGCGATGCGTGGCCCCTGCGGCCCCTTCTTGAACGGCGCATCGGGGCCGGTGAACACCTGGTAGTACGTCCACCCCGGCTCCTTGAAGGGCGGCACACTCGGGTTCATGTACACCTTCGGCATTTGCGGGATGAGGGCCTTGTTGTGCTCGCTGTCCCACGGCTCGTCGAGCTTAAACTGGCGGTACAGTGCGTCCTGCTCGATGTAAGGCAGGATGGCGACTCGCCAGCTCAGCAGCGGCCTCCGGCCGTCCTTGGAGTAGATCGCGTGGGCGGGGAACGCGCCGGTTGCGCTCTCGTGGTTGTGCATCGCCAGGGCGATCATCTTGAGGTTGTTCGACGACTGTGTGCGGGCCGCCGCCTCGCGCACCTTCTGCACCGCCGGCAGCGTCAGTCCGACGGCGACGGCCACCCCGGCGACGACGGTCGTCTGCGGCCCGGTGGCCGCCTCGCCGCGCAGGGCCAACTCCACACCCTCGCGCGTCAGCGGGATCTTCTTCAACGCATCCTCGTACATCCGCACCGAGTCGATTGCGTATAGCGCGGACGTGACCTCGCCGAGTTGGCTCAAGGGCAGTGGCTTGCCGTCGCCGACCACCTTCTTCTCCAACTCGGCCCGGCCGTAAGCCAGCGCTCCGCGCACTGCCTCGACGAAGGCGTGGACGACCTGCTCGGCGTCCGCGGCCGCGTCCTCGTCGGCGAAGCGTAAGCGGAAATCGGTCTTCGTTGTGCCTGCGGCGAACTCGACCGACAGCGTCGCCCGTTTGAGCCGGCCGAACGGGCCCAGCGGGATCGGAGCCAGGGTAGCCGCCGGCACCGCTTCCATCGTCGCGGCCAGTGTGAACGCTTTCGCCTCGGCGAGCGCGAGCGCCGGAGCGAGTGGGCCGTCGGCCCGCGGCTTGGCCGCCGCGATTTGCTCGACCTGCGACGCCGGGCAGACCTGGAAGGTACGGTCGTCGAGGACGCGAACCGCCACGTCGGCACCCGGGTCGGCCACGAACTCCGCGCCGCCGGCGGCGGTGACGGGTCGACCGTTGGGCGCGATCGACCGGGCGAGGGCGGCGACGTTGAACGGCTTCGTCGTGCGCACCAGCAGCGCGAACGCCGGCGGCCCATTGTCCAGCGGCGGCAGGAGGTAGACGGTGAGGTGATCGACGGTGATCGGGTCGGGCACGAACCGCTTGGCGAAAGCGTCGAGCGCTTCCGGTCCGGCCTTGGCGATGACGGCGCGCAGTTGCTTCATCTCGTCGCCGCGCAGCACGTCGCCGAAGCGCAGGTGCAGGAAGGCGACGGCGTCGGCGGGGACGGCGGCCAGGTCCGGCGACGTTTGCGCGGGCAGCGTGGTCGCCAGAGCGAGGGCGACGAGGATCGCGGATGAGTGTGGCATGGGGAATCCTCCGGAATCGGTTGGAATGCGTTCATTCACCACAGAGCCTTGTTGAGTGTCGCCGAGCGGGGGGCGTCAGCCCCCTGAGTTCTGGGGGTCTCAGGGGGCTGACG
>CAZNSL010000739.1:1560-3502 GCA_964574975.1 uncultured Alcaligenaceae bacterium
GGGGCGGGGGGGGGGGGGGCCCCCCCCCCTTGGTGGGGGGGGGGCGGGGGGGCCCCCCCCCCCCCCGCTCGGCGGCACTTCAACGGAGCATCTGTGACTCTGTGGTGAATTCCTCTTACCACTGGAACACCTCGCCGCCGGCCGCGGTGATCGCGGCCCGCAGCACCTTTTCGACCGTCGATGTCGGTTTGCGCTGGACCGAGCCGTCCATCATCAGCACCAGGAAGATCGCCGCGGTCGGGTCGACGCCCAACTTCGGAAGGACCTTCATCGGGCCGTACGCGATGTCGTCCGGCTTCGACCACACGACCGGCTCGGCCGCCTCGATCACCATGACCGTGTTCGACAGCCCGTCGGAGATATCCGCGATCCGCGGGCCACGTGGGCTGTGCGACCACGCCGCGCCCCCGCCGACGAACAATTGGTAATGCGTCGCGTTCGCGGCCTTGCCCGGCGGGGCGTTCGGCGATGCGTAGACGTTCGGCATCAGCGCCGCGAGCGGCTTGTTCGTCGCGCTGTCCCACGGCTCGTCGAGCTTGAACTGACGGAAGAGTTGGTCCTGATCGAGGTACGGCAGGAGGGCGACGCGCCAGCTCAAGAGCGGCGTCTTGCCGTCCTTCGCGTAGTGGGCGTGGCTTGGGAAACTGCCATTCGCGTCGTGGTAGTTGTGTAGCGCCAGGCCGATCTGTTTGAGGTGGTTCGTCGCCTCGACCGCGTTACTGCGGAAGAGCTTATCGAGGCGCAGGCCGCCGCCGGCCGGCGCGCTCGTCTCGTACGCCGACATCGCGGCACCGACGAAGCCCGCCACCAGGAGCGGCGCGTACTGTCCCGACACGTCCGGCAGTGTGCCGGCCAGCCGCAGGTCCGCGCCGTCTGGCTTGAGCGGCACGTGCTGCAACCACTCGTCGGCCTGGGCGATCGCGCCGAGGCCGAACAGCCGGCCGGCCATCTCCGGCAACTCCGCGAGCGGGGCCGGGCCGGGATTCTGCGGCTGCTACAGGGGCCGGCCGATCTCGGTGCGTGCCTGAACCAGCGCGCGACGGCCCTGGCCGATGGCCAGTTGCGCCGCCGCCAGCGCTTCGCCGGCGGCCTTCGCGTCGGCGTAGTTCAGGCGCAGTTCGCCCGAAATCTGTGCCGTGAAGTCGGCGGTGAGTGTCAGGGCCTTCAGCGTCATCAGCGGTTGCAACGGCGGCGGTAGTCCTTCGGCCGCATTCGGCGGCAGCGCGGCTCCGTTCACGGCCACGGTGAGCGTCCGGGTAGCCGCCGCCGCGACCAATGGGCTGAGCGGCCCCGGCCCCTTGCCCGCCGTCGCCAGCGCTTGCAGCGACTCCGGCGGACCGAGCCGGAAGGTGCGGTCGTCCACGATCTCGACCCGGTAGCCGAACTGGGCTTCGAGCGGCTGCAACTCCCGCGCGTGCCTGGCCCGGTCGAACGGCTTGGCCACGTGCAGGACGACGACGGGCGCGACGCGCCCGCCGGCCGGCAGGATCGCGGTGACGCGCTCGAGCGTGGATGGGGCGGGCGTGAACCGCTTGTCGTAGGCAGCGACCAGGCGCGGGCCGGCGGCCTCGATGGGGGCGCGGACGTGGGCGAAGGCAGGGCTGCGCCACAGATCGGCAGCGCGGACGTGGACGAACGCCGCGGCGTCGCCGGGCACGAGGGCGAGGTCCGGCGGCAGGTCGGCCGCCAGCGCGGGCGACGCGGCGGCCCAGAGCAGGAGGGTGCGGTAGCGCGGCATCGGAGGCTCCCGGGGTGGATGTGAGGGGCGGGACATATCATCGCAGGTGCGCTGGCTGGCCGCAAGCGACGCGATGGCGACCGTGCGGAATCTCGTGCTTCATCGTCCCAGGTGCAGCAGCAACTCCTGCCGGCGCAATTCCTGCATGCGCGGCAGACCGCCGCACTTCGTCAGATACCCGTCGAAGTCCGGTACGCCGAACAG
>CAZNSL010000740.1:0-3496 GCA_964574975.1 uncultured Alcaligenaceae bacterium
CTGCGACCGCGGCCTTGCCGTATTGCTCGGCCGCGTCGTCAAGCTTGCCGACGATCTGGGCGGTCGGCAGCTTTCCGTACCCGACCGCCTGGACGACGGCCTGATGCAGCGCGCTGGTGGCAAGCAACTGAGCCGGCGAGGCGGTCTTCATACCGCTACCGCTCGCCAAACGGGCCGCGGGACGGTGTCGGTGATCTCCGACCGGCCCACCCCTTCACGATGCACTTCGATCCGCCCATGCGAAGCCCCCTTTCGCTACCGGGCATAGCAGATTCGGGGCGGCACGCGCAAGCGCGGTTTTGACCAATGCCTTCCCCTGCGGTGCTATCCCGTCGCCGTCGGTCGAGGTGTATCGGGGTGGTCGAAAGGGCCGCACCCGCGGCAGCGGGTAGAATCGCGGCCCGGCCACCCCGATACACCTTGGCCAGAGGCGGCGGTGCCGGACAGCGATCCTTGAGCCGGAGGGAGAGGGTGAGGGGTCGGTCCTGCCTGAGTAAACGTTCCCGCGGATGTCCCGGCCAAGGGTTAGACGGGACGACGATGGCTATTGCCCGCGCTGGCTATCCCGCTCCGCCAGTCAGATGTCGCGCAGCAGGTGGATGGCAGCGGTGCCGGTCAGGATGGCCATGTTGACGGCTGACACGGTTTGGAACACCAGAGCCAATTTGTCTGGTGGGCACTGCGGGCCATTTCCAAGGCGGGATTCGCCGCTTGCATGGGGCCGGAATTTTGAGGGTTCGGCATTCGCACCGACGGCGTTCTCGCACCCCTCCTATTCCACGATCAGCCGGCCCCGCAACATGCCCATGCCGCAGGTGAACTCGAACGTGCCGGGGCGCGTCTGCGTGAGTTCGACCGCCGTCTTCTCGAAGGGCGGCAAGAACTTGCGGACCCCGAAGTCGGCGAAGACGACCTCCTCGGAACAGCCCGATGTCTCCTGGCGGTCGAAGACGAGCCGCAGCGGCCGGCCGACACAGACCCGCACGGCGGCGGGGGCGTAGCCGCCTTTCACGACGATTGTGACTTCTTGCGTGCCGGCAACGTCGCCGGCCGCGGCGACGCGGTTCCTGCCGGCGACGAAGAAGTACCAGTTGACCCAGGCGATGGCGGCCGCGCCGCCGCCCAGGACGGACCAATCAGCCAGGTTCATTGGGAACCTCCTCGCGGGCGGGGTAGCCCTGCGCCGACAGGGCGTTCGCGACGGTCGCCGTGGATACTTTGTCGGAGTTGACTCGCAAGCTCGCCGCACCGACCGTCACGTTTTCCACGCCCACGCCCGGCACGGAATTGATGAGGCCCTCGACCCGGCGGACGCAGCCGCTGCAGTGCATGCCGTCGATCTTCAGTCGCAACTGTTGCATCGTCCTTACTCCTCGTGCCATGCTATACAAATACCCCTCAGGGGTATTAACAGCCTACGGGAACGGGTCAAGGACCGGCGTTCGTCGGCAACGCTGCTCCCGCGACCGGTTTGGCCTAATGCGGATTCCAGGGCGAATGTGGAAGAATGGGCAAGAACCGTACTCGGTGAGTGCGAATTCGCAGGGCGTCACGGCTATTGCGGCGCGTGGCCCCCGAGGCCGTTGCCGGTGAGGTGCAGGACGGCGAACAGCAGGACCAGGACGATGACCATTATCCCCGACACATACGCCCAGCTTGACGTGCCGGAAGTCCTTCCGCCGCCGGGCCAGACGCCGACAGTGTCTCCGGGGACGCCCGACTCGCTCTCCTTACGCCGCCCGTACCGGGTCTTGCCCCCCGGTTTGTACACCGACAGCGTCGTGGCCGCGAGCAGCGCCAGCAGGGCGGCTCCGGCGTTGGCCACGAGTTGGACCCTCAGCCCGCGGAGATCGGCGGTCGATAACGTCGTCTCTGCCGCCACGCCTGCGACGCGAACGATTGGCTGCATGTGCAGCAGCAAGACGATGCTCGCAGGAATGGTCATCAGGAGCTTCGTCAGAACCCAATAGTGCCGGAATAAGCCCCACGCGGTGCCCAGGGACTGGACAAGCCCGGTCAGTGGCGACGCGAGGCTTAACGGGACGATGACGAACCAGGCAACCAACTCCATCGCCAGATAGGCGGCACGCACCTTCTGATCGTTGCGACTGGTCAGGCCGGCGACGGCGAGAACCAGGAAGCCGGCAACCGCGCCGAACCAGCCGACCGAAGACGCGACGTGTGCGGTAAGCGCGAATTTGCGCAGGCGGGGGGTCATGGTCATCGCGGCGGCCCTCACTATCGAGGTGACTCGGATACGCATTAGGGGTACAGTACGTTGCGAACGTTGACGTAGAGCGGATGTGCCGCAACACAAAAAGAAATCCGGCAGACCTCCTTCGGAACCCGAAAAGCGGTGGCCGGTGTCTCACCGTTCCGAGGGCAAAATCGGCCGTGACTGTTGGCCCGTTTCGACGCGATGACCGTCGTGGCGGGCGCAAAGCAGGGTTGCTTTTTTTCGCGCACCGACCGATGATGGGTGTCGTAGGTCGCGGAGGAGACGAGCGAGTTCTCCGCGGAACGAGAGTGTAACGCCGTCATGATCCGCGTTGGGCTGACGATTTACTTAGCGTTTTCGACGGCGGCGGGGCCATTGCTCTGCTGCTGCACGACTTCGCGCCTGTTCACCGGCCTATTCCCTTCGGCGTGCAAGCCTTCGGATGCCGAACGGCCGCCGGCGCGGACGTGCTGCCAAACCGCGCGCGCCCAAGTCCGCGAACCGGGAGCCGCCTTCGACGGCGAAGCGCGGTCGCCGGCTGGCAGTCCTACGAAGTCCCCGCACAAGCCGTGCCCGTGTCGCGAAGGCACGCCCGAACGCCCGACCGCACTTGCGGCTGGATCGGCCGACAACGCGACGACCTTGGCGCGCCTGTTGAGCGAAGTTTCCAACGACGCACCGTGGGCGCTCGCGGTCGCTCCGGATTCACTGACGGCACCGACCGTCGCCCGCGAGTGTCCTCAAACCGGCCCATTTCTCACGACCCGCGAGTTGCTGCGCGCCCACCACGTCTTGCGCTGCTAATCCCTTCTTGCGCTTCGCCGACCCGACTCGCCATAACCGGCGCGCCGTAGCGTCCGCGTCCGCCCAAAGATTTGCGTGTTGATTCGAGGGATTCGTCCGCCAAGTCCGTGGCGACTTCGGGGCATCCCGCTGCTCGGTCCCGCGTTCCGCCCCTGAACGGAGGTCTATCGCGATGCGCACGTTGCGTTACTTGGCCCCGGCACTGGTCGCCGGGTTATCGATCTACGCCGTCGGTTGCAACAGTTCGACCCCGCCCGCGCCGAAGGCCGCGGTGGCGGTCAACGCGGATGCCCCGAAGCCAAAGGGCGACGAGGAACACGGCCACAAGCCGGGAGCCCACGGCGGCATCCTAGTCTCCATCGGCCGCGACAACTACCACGCCGAGGCCGTCTTCGAGAAGGGCGGCATCCTGCGCCTTTACACCCTCGACAACGACGAGTCGAAACTCCTGGAAGTCGCGGCCCAGCCGCTGAC
>CAZNSL010000741.1:0-3495 GCA_964574975.1 uncultured Alcaligenaceae bacterium
CCCTCGCTGGCGCGTCGGGCTCAACAAAACAGTGGGTTACTTCTGGAGGTACAGCCACACGAAGCCGGTCATCTCCTCGCGCATGAACTTGGATCGGCCTTCGTACACCTTGCTGTACTCCTGGTTGGCCTTGGCCTGGGCCTTCTCGTCGTCGCCGGCCTTGCGCATCGCCTCGGCCGCAGCGTTAAACTCCTTCTGCCAGTCCTCGTACTTCTTCGCCATATCCTCCGCGGTGACGCCCTTCGCCGGGCTGACGAGGGTGACGCTGTCGCCGACGATCAGGTCGAGCTTGCCGTCGCCGTTGACGTCGGCGACCCACACTCGCGTGGCGTGCGAGGGGCCTTTCAGGTCGTCCTCGGCGAGCGGCTTGCCGGACTCGGCCCGCGACCCCGCTTTCACCAACGTATGAAACGCCTTGAACTCGGGCCGCTTGCCCTTGCCCGCGTGGTTCTCGGCCCAGAAGACGCCGCCGTTGGCGGTGCCGCTCACGATGTCGAGGTCGCCATCGCCGTCCCAATCGACGACGAATGGGTCGCTGTGCGCGCCGGCGACCCGCAGCGGCTTGTCGCCGACCTGGATCGGTTCCGGCTTGGGCGCGAACGCCCCTTTGCCCTCGCCCTTGAACCAGTAGAACGTGCCGGCGAAGTTGCCCACGACCAGGTCGAGCTTCCCGTCGCCGTCCCAGTCCACGGCGTAGGGTCGGGTGCAGATCTTCTCGGTCAACTGGTTTTCGTCTTTGGTCGGGATGATGAGCGGCTCGCCGTCGGAACCCTTCAGAGCTTCCGCTTTACGGAACGTGCCGTCGGATTTGCCGTACAGCACCTGGAAGAGTCCCGCCATGTCCTTGTCCATGCGGGAGTACGAACCGGAGAGAATGTCGATGTGCCCGTCGCCGTCGAGGTCCACAAACTGTGGAGTGGAGCTCGTGCATCACCAAACGCCCGGCACTTCGGCCACCTTGCCCTCGGCTTTGAGCCAGTCGCCCGCGGCGAACTGCCCCGCGCCGAGGCTCTTGAAGACGCGCATCTTGCCCTGGTTGAACTGCCCGACCACGAGGTCCGGCTTGCCGTCGCCGTCGATGTCGGCCCAGCAGGGACACGCATAGCCGGGCGATTCGACCCGGATTGCGGCCCCGTCCGCCTTCAGTCGCACTGGGCTTTCGAAGTCGGCGGCGCTGCAAACGGCAGTGCCGCAGACGAGCCCGAGTGCTGCCAGCATTCGTTGCTTCATCAGGTGTTCTCCGCAAAGTGGACTGGGTGGGGCCGTGCCCCGTTGCCGTGGAATCCCACGACCATTCTACGCAAGGGGTTGCCGTGGCCAGCCGAAGAGGACTGTTGCACGGGCCGTCCCGCCGCAATGCCCGGCAGGCTGCCTTCGCAGTTCGTCCGGTCTCGATTCGTTGCATGCAACGTCCAACGGACTCCTATCCCTTCGAGAGGAGGAATTGCTGAATCTTGCCGTCGGTGCTACGGAACATGTTCGCCTTCACCGGCGGTCCCTTCTCGAACTCGAAGCGTACTACCGACACCTCCATGCCGCCGCGCTCGGCCTGGCGCTCGACGATCGCCTCTTTCGGCGTGCCAAGCGCCATCAGCCGCGGGGCCGCCGACTTCATCCGTTCCGGACTCAGGTACAACGCGAACTCCTCGCCGAGTTTCGTCGCGTCCACGGTGCCGGCCTGCATCTGCCGGAACAGTTCGGCGGCCGCGTCCTTGGCCGGCGGACCTTCGACCACCGGCACCGACTGCTCGCGCGTCTCCTGGTCCTTCAGTACCAGCCCAACGATCCGGCCGTGCAGTGCCCCCGCGTCCACGTTCTCCGAGTTCGACAGCAGCACCACGGCCGTCTTCGTCCTGGGGATGAAGGCGTTCTGTGCTAAGAAGCCGCTGACGGCTCCGCCGTGGCCGAGGACCGTTTCGCCGCTCCGACGCGACACCGATAGGCCGCAGCCGTAGTCCTGAACCTTGCCGCCAGTCAGGTCGCGTGGCTTCGTCATGAGCCGCAGCGATTCGGGCTTGAGGACCTTGCCGGTCATCAGGGCCAGGTCCCAGCGGCATAGGTCGCCGGCCGTGGAGTAGATCGCCCCGGCGGCGTTGCACCAGCCATTCGCTTCCGCCGGCGTTGCCTCCTTCGGCCCGAGCGCGAACGACGTGTGCCCGCAGGCCAGCCCCGGAGCGTTCGGGTCCGGCTCGAACGACGTATGCGACATGCCACACGGCTTGAAGATGCGCCGGTCGAGGAACTCGCCGAGCGACTGACCGCTGACGCGCTCGACGACCCGGCCGAGGATCGTGTAGCCGGTGTTGCTGTACGACCACTTGTTGCCCGGCTCGAAGTCGAGCTTCCCACTGGCGTACTCGCGGATCAGGTCGTCGGGCGCGATGGGCTTGCGCATCCGCCGGTCGAGGAAGTCGAGCGGGTAATAGTCTGGGTAGCCGGAGGCATGCGTCATGAGGTCGTAGAGCGAGATGTCGCCGGCCCGCGTCAACGACGGATACCACTTCGCCACCTTGTCGTCGACCGACAGCTTGCCGTCCTCTTGCAACAGGAAGATGGCGGCGCAGACGAACTGTTTGGTCACGGAGCCGATGGCGAACGGCATCTGCGGCGTCGCGTCCGGGCCGTCGGGCAGGGACGCCTTGCCGTAAGCCTTCTCGAAGACGATGTTGCCGTCGCGCACGACGGCGACGGATAGGCCGACGTATTCGTTCTTGCGGGCATGATCGGCGACGAAGGCGTCGAGCGCCTTGGTGTCGAACGTGGCGGGGAACGGTGCCTCCGCCGGAGCAAACGCGAGCAAGACCGTGACGAACAGCGACATATTTCGACTCCTCGCACGAAAGAGGAATTAGCCACAGATAAACACAGATAAACACGGATTGATCCAACAGACCGATTTTGTATTCAACTGTGTTTATCTGTGTTCATCCGTGGCTAATTCTCCCGCAGTTTGATCGAGACGAACTTCGTCTCCATGTACGCTTCTAAACCCTCGTGGGCCAGCTCGCGGCCCAGGCCCGACTCCTTCATGCCACCGAAGGTGCATTGCGGCGTTGCCGGCACTGGGTCGTTGACGCCTATGATGCCGGCCTCCAGCCCTTCGGCCAGCTTCCACAGCGCCGTCAGGTCGTTGGTGAACGCGTACGCTGCCAGGCCATAACGGGTGTCGTTGGCCTTGGCGATGACATCGTCGAGTTTTTGGAAGTCGAGCAGCGGCATCACCGGTGCGAATGGCTCCTCGATTAGCAGCTTGCTCGCTGGGTTCAGGTCGGTTAGCACCGTCGGCTCGAAGAAGTAGCCGCGGTCGAAGCGAGTCGATTTCGCGCCGCCGGACAGAACCTTCGCACCCTTCGAGGTGGCATCGCCGATCAGGGCGGCCGTCGCGTCGAGCGCCTTCTTCTCGAACATCGGCCCGATCTCGACGCCGGCATCCAGGCCGTTGCCGAGCTTGAGCGCCTTGGTAGCCGCGACCGCGGCCTCGGTGAACTTGTTCCG
>CAZNSL010000742.1:0-3080 GCA_964574975.1 uncultured Alcaligenaceae bacterium
GGCCCCCCCTCCACTCGTCCCACCCGACAAAACCCCAAATCCGCGGTCGCCTCGGTCGGGTCAGGGTTCGATGCGGGTGCCGAGCAGGACGAGGAACTGCCGCAGCCACGCCGGGTGGGCCGGCCATGCCGGGGCGGTCACCAGCCAGCCGTCCGTCGTGGCCTTGTCGATCGGGATTTGCTCGAAGGTGCCGCCGGCCGCCGTCACCTCCGGGCCGCACGCCGGGTACGCCGTGCAGCGCATCCCCTTCAGCACGCCGGCCGCGGCCAGGAGTTGCAAGCCGTGACAGATGGCCGCCACCGGCTTCTTCGCCTCCGCGAAGTGCCGCACGACCGCCAGCACCTGCTCGTTGAGCCGCAGGTACTCCGGTGCCCGCCCGCCGGGGATCACGAGGGCGTCGTAGCTTTCCGGTTCGATCTCGGCGAAGCTGGCGCTGAGCCTGAATTCGTGTCCGCGCTTCTCGGAATAGGTCTGGTCGCCCTCGAAGTCGTGGACGGCCGTGCGGACGCTGTCGTGGCGGGCCTTACCGGGGCAGACGGCTTGGACGTGGTGGCCGACCATCAACAGGGCCTGATACGGGACCATGACCTCGTAGTCTTCGACGAAGTCGCCGACGATCATCAGGATGTGCTTGGCTGGCATGTTTGAGGCCCCATCCCAGGCGGCAGGTATTGTAGGAGGCCCGCGTCAGTACTTCGCCAGGTCGCCGCCGGCCGGGCCGCGGAACGGGGCGAGAACGCCGGCCGCCCCGTCGAGCATCATCTTCAACTCGCTGCCGATCGCCAGGAATTGCCAACCCTCGTCGCGGCGCGCCTGGGCCTCGGCCGTACTCGTGCAGTGCAACCCGGCCGCGACGCCGTGCCGCTGGCACGCGGCCAGGACCGTCGCCATCGCCTTTGCCGTGGCATCGGCCGAGGGCGGCGCGCCGTCGGGGCCGCGCATGCTGGCAGCCAGGTCGTTGGGGCCGACGAAGATGGCGTCGATGCCCGGTACCGCGAAGATGGCGTCGGCAGCCTCGACCGCTGCAATGTGTTCGCACTGGAGGACGACGAGTAATTCGTCGTCGGCGTGGCGGTAGTAGTCGGCGGCGGTGGCCCCGAAGTTGAGAGCGTGGACGCTGCCGCCGACGGAGCGGTTGCCGCGCGGCGGATAGTGGCAGGCCCGCACGGCGGCCTCGGCCTCGGCGACGGTGTTGACCATCGGCACGACGACGCCCATCGCGCCATTGTCGAGGACGCGCTGGATGTGGTCGTGCCGGTTCGACGGCACGCGGGCGAGCGGCACGCAGCCGGCATCGGCGATGGCCCCGAACATGTGGGCGGCGGTGGCAATGTCCACGGCCGAGTGTTCGAGATCGACGGTGAGCCAGTCGAACCCGGCGCGGGCCATGAACCGGCTCGCGGTGACGGAGCCGAGCGACAACCAGGTGCCGAGGCTCGGCCGGCCGTCCCGGAGTCGCCGCTTGACGGGGTTGGGTTTCATGCGAACCTCCGCGGGCGGGATCGTCGTATCGCTCGCCCGGCCGTGAGTTTGTATGGACATCGTCCATACAGTATGGTAGAACGGACATGGCCTGGGAGTTTTGGACATCATGCGGAACGCCAAAGCGAAGTCATCACCGGACGTGAAAGCCACGAAGGTTCAGCTCCGGCTGCGCCCTGCGGAGAAGGCCGTCCTCGCCCGCGCCGCGCAGTTGCGTCGGACGAGCCTGAGCAACTTCATGCTGGAACATGCCTACGAGGCCGCTCAGCGAGTCCTTGCGGACCAGGTCGATGCGGTCTTGTCGCCAGCGGAGTGGAAGGCGTTCTGCCAAGCACTCGACGCGCCGCCACGGCCGATCCCGGCCCTCAAGAAACTATTCGAGGAGGCGAGCGTCTTCGATGGCCGCGACGACTCCCCCGCTCAATAGCCCGACCCTGCTCACCGCCGCCCACGACCCGTCCACCTTCGATTGCGGCGTGCCAGTCCTCAACGACTACCTGAAGAAGTTCGCCCTCCAGAACCAACGGAGCCAATCCGCGCGGACCTACGTGGCGACGCGCGGCTCGGCCGTCGTCGGCTATTACACGCTGGCCGCCGGCTCGGTCCGTCGGGACGAAACGCCGGCGCGGGCGGCAAAAGGACTGGCGGCGCACCCGGTTCCCGTCATCCTGTTGGCCCGCCTCGCCGTCGATGTCGCGGAGAAGGGCAAGGGCGTTGGCGCGGGACTGTTGAAGGACGCCCTACTGCGCGCCGTTCAGGCGGCCGACATCGTCGGTTGCCGGGCCGTCCTGGTCCATGCGAAGAACGACGCGGGCAAGGCGTTCTACCAACGCTTCGGTTTCGAGCCGTCGCCGGCCGATCCGTTCGGGCTGTTCCTGCTGATGAAGGACATCAGGGCCAGTCTCGGCACGTCACCCGGCAGTGGTCCGTTTCGACCGGACTGACGCGTTGGACTCGCTCTCCGTCATGGGCGCGGGTTGTCGAGTCGCACGTATCCACCGCGACCCATGCGACCCCGCAGCTACTTCACCCGCCGGTAGTGGGCGGTCATGAATCGGTGCCACTGGCCATCGTCGCCCTGGAACTGCGACGACAGCGTCCGGTGGTCGGGGCCGACGATCTCGATGATGTCCTGGTACTTCGCCATCGCCTTCGGGTCAGCGAAGCTCGGTCCTTCGGTGTCCAGAGTCAGCACCGAACCGTCGCGGCTGCCTTCGTAGAGCCACTGATGCGTCATCATCGAGCCGATGAACGAACCGACGTATCGGCCCTTCGCCGGATCGTAGCCGAGCGTCATGATCATTTGCGCGGGGCCGCCACCGGGCATGTCGCCACGGCCCTCGCACACCACCCACAGGCCGCCGATGGAGCGCACGCTGTCGGTGCCGCGATACGTCTCCGGCGGCTTGTCCGGCCCCATCGAACATTCCATCTCGCTCGTCCACTCGCCGACGAGCTGCTGCAACCACTGGTGTTCCGCGTTCGGTTCGACGTTCATAGCGATCTCCAAGACCAGGTAATGGAACCCGCCGAGCGGCCGGCGTAAGCCGGCTGAGTGCCCGAGCGGCCGGCGTAAGCCGGCTGAGTTCTTCGCTGAA
>CAZNSL010000742.1:3090-3492 GCA_964574975.1 uncultured Alcaligenaceae bacterium
AGCCGGCTTACGCCGGCCGCTCGGCGAGACTGTGCCGCTATCCACCCGCGATCGCCCCCACCACGAAGAACGGCTCCGCGCCCGTTGCGACCGCCGATGGCAGCGGCGAATCCGGCGGGTCGTTCGACAGGTCCTCCTCGCAGGCGTAGAAGCGCAACATCGGCCGGCGCTTCAGCGAGCCGTGGTCGCGGATCGTCCCGCACAGGACCGGGTAACGCCGCTCCAAGGCGTCCAGCACGGCGCGCTGCGTCACAGGTCCATCGACGGCGAGCGCCACTTCGCCGCCGACGTTCGCCAGCGTCCGCAGATGTTGCGGTAGGATCACGCGGATCATGACAGCGTTTGCACCTCCACGCTCACCACGGCCGGTAGGTCGCGGACGATCGGCCGCCAGTGGTCGCC
>CAZNSL010000743.1:0-3491 GCA_964574975.1 uncultured Alcaligenaceae bacterium
CGACGGCGGTGACGGGGGGCCGGTCGTGATCCCCGACGCGGGCCCGTTCTGCCCCGCCGACATGCGCGGCACGATCGTGGCGCCCGACGGGGGCTGGTCGTCGTTCTGTTTCAACGGCTTTCTCTGGGAGAACCCGAAGCCGCACGGCAATGCGCTGTTCGCCGTCTACGCGGGCTCGGCCACCGACGTGTGGGCCGGCGGCGAAGCGGGAATGCTGATGCGATGGAACGGCGCGTACTGGACGAGCCACCAGGACGAGATCGCCACCTACCGATCGGCCGTCACCCCGAAGGACCTCGGCTCGATCCGCGCCCTCACCGGCATCGGCACGACGCTGGTGTGGGCCGGCGGCGACGACATTGCCCCGTGGCACTACAACGGCAACTGGCTGCCGCTCGTGCCCCGGCAGGACGAACGGATTCAGCAGATGGCCGCGTCGTCGCTGATGGGCACGCCGATGGTGCGGGCTGCGGGCGTGGGCCCGACGTTCGCGGCGCCGCTCACGTGGGTGCCGACGCAGTCGCCTGGCGACACCACCACCACCACCGGCCTGGCCATCGACGCGCAGGGGAACTGCCGGTCGCTTGGCTACCACGATCAGAACGGCATCTCGTTCGTCCACGACTGCGAAGACGGCGGCATCGTCTATTCGGCGAACCTGGGGCCGATTTCGCCGCAGGTGACGGGGACCATCTTCGCGACCGGCGACGGCGGCTTCGTCTTCGCAGGCGGCACGCGGCTGCGCCGGCTCGACCCCGACGGGGGTGTCACCTTCGGTCTGGCGCAAGCGAACGCGCCGATCGTGCTGGTCGCTCCGACCTCGGCGGGCCAGCTGATGGCGGTCGACGCGCTGGGGCAGATCTACAAGGGCGACCTCAACACGCTCAACCCGACGAACCTGGCGCCGGTCTTCGTTGGCAAGTCGGCGATCCCCCTCGCGGTCAGTGGCTTCCCGAACAACGGCTCGTGGATCGTCGGCCTCGGCGGCCTGACCGCGCGCGAAGGCCCGGGCCAGTTCACGCGCACCACCCTCGGGCCGCCCTACGACTTCTACGGCGTCGACCTGGCCGGCGGCGGTTACCTGGCCGCAGGCGAAAACTCGTTCACGCTGCGGGAAGATGGCGGCGCCTCGGGCGGCGGCAGCATCGACGTCTACGACCTCACCCGCTCGTCCAGCGGCACCGTCTTCGGCGTCGGCCAGACCGGCGCGGTGCGGCCCATGACCGCGACCGGGGTCTTCCAGGCCGGCGTGACCGTCGGCGACGGCGGCGACCTGCGCGGCATCCACGCGTTCTCGGACACCGACATCATCGTCGCGGGCGCCAGCGGGCTGTTCGAACGACGCCCCGACGGCGGCTACGCCGAAGTGCCGGGCATGGTCGAAGTCGCATGGGACGTGAGCGGCGCGGGCAACACCGCGTTCGCCGTCGGCGAGCTGGGGCAGATCGCGCAGCGGGTGAACGGCACGTGGGCGCGGCTGCCCGACGGACCGTCGACGGGCCTGCTCGGGGTGTGGATGTCGAGCCCCGACGCCGGCTGGATCGTCGGAGGCGGCGGCGTCATTCTCTCGATCGACAATGCGACGGTGACCCAGCTCACCAACCTGCCGCCCGCGATTCGCAACGACAACCTCAACGACGTCTGGGGCTTCGCGACGGACGACGTCTGGGCGGTCGGCGAGCGCGGGATGGTCATCCACTTCAACGGCACCGCGTGGAGCTACTTCGAGTCGGGCACCCGCAACGCGCTCGAAGCGGTCCGCGGGCGCACGCTGCCGAACGGCAAGCGCGAGATCTTCATCGTCGGCCAGCAGGGCACGATCCTGCGGAAGATCTACTGACAGGTCAGCGACTTTCCGTCGGCGGTCGTGCAGGTGAAGGCCTTCGCGCCCGCCCCGAGATCGAACTCGAGCGCGACCTCCGCCGTCGTCGGCTGAGCGACGCTCACCGTCCCGGCGTCGAACGCATACACGAACCGGTTCCCATTCTTGGTGGGGATCACGCGGGTGTCGAGGCTCGGAAACGGCGTGCGAACCGCGCCTGCCGCGTCGACCCAGAAGGCGTGGCGAAGTCCACATTCCCGGGGCGCGCCGGTGCGGACCTCGACCACCACCGCACCGGTGGGGTCCAGGCCCGCATGGGCCTCGCCCACGGCCGCCATCGACAGCGGCAGATCGCCCGACGGCGCGCAGGGCCCGCATTCGGTGCAGAACCCGCCACACGACCAGGCCGTCGCGGCGAGCAGCAGACTGAAGGTGAAGCGCACGACCCGACTCCTTCGGCCCCGCGAACGGCGCACAGCGTACACTGTTCACATGCGCGCCGTGCTCCTCGCCCTGCTGCTCAGCAAGCCGGGTGACTTCACCAACCTCGGCGGCGTCTGGACGAGCGTAAACGCGATGGCGGTGCTGAACGGCCGCCTCTACGTGCTCGACAACGACGCGCTGTGGGAAGTGAAGCCGGACGGCACGTCGCAGGGCCGCGGCGCGAGCTGGAAGAACGTGCGCGCGATGGCCGCACTCGGCGACCGCCTCTACCTGGTCACCGAAGGCCACCTCTACGCGGTGAAGGCCGACGGGAACTTCGAGGACCTCGGGGGCGGCTTCGGCGATCCGATCGCGATGGCCGGCCTCGACGGGCTCCTCTACCTCGTCGTCGACGGCAAGCTCGTGTCGGTCACCCCCGCGGGCAAGCAGACCGCGCTCGGAGCCGCGCTGCCCGAGTGCGCCGGCCTCGCGGCGCTGAACGGCAAGCTGTTCGCCTTCACCCAGAACGCGCTGGTGTCGTGCGACAAGCAAGGCAAGTGCGCGCGGTTCGTGAAGTCCGACTTCAAGCACCCCGAAGCGCTCACCGCCCTCGACGGCAGGCTCTACGGCGTCAGCGCCGACACCCTCTGGGAGATCTCCCCCGCAGGGAAGCCGACCAGCCTCGGCGGCGGCTGGGAGACCGTGCACGCCATGGCCGGCCTGGGCGGGAAGATCTACGCCGTCAGCGGCCGCACGCTCTACGCGGCCGAGACGAAGTAGCGCTACGCGACGTCTTCGTCCTCGGGGGGCCGCTGCCAGCACTTCCGCCCCTGCACGCAGCCGTGCGCGTGGACGTAGCCGTCGTCGGGGCCGAACGACTCCATCGTGTTGAGGCACCAATAGACCTGGGTCTCGTCGTCCTGGTCCCCTTCTCCGCCCACCACGGCGCCGAACCCCGACTTGGTCCTCAGCAACCGGCACGGCTTCGGCTCGCTCACGGCGTCACCCCCGCGGCGGCGAGGATCGTGCGCGCGATCACCGCCTTGAAGATCTCCACCTTGTGCTTGTTCTGCGCCAGCGGCCGCGCGCCCTTCATCGCCGCCTCGCCCGCCGCCTTCGCGACCGCGACGTCGATCGTCTTGCCGGCCAGCGCCTGTTCCGCAAAGCCGGCGCGGTACGGCACCGGAGCGGCCGCGCCGAGCACCACCCTCGCCGCCTTCACCACCGTCCCGTCCATCTGCAGCAC
>CAZNSL010000744.1:0-3490 GCA_964574975.1 uncultured Alcaligenaceae bacterium
TTCTTCATGTCCTTCGACTCCGCGGTCCGTCGCAACCGCGCGCGCCTTCACTGCGCCCAAAGAAAAGAAAGGAGCGCCGCGCGCACGCCGTCCTTCCATGCCACGTGCCGAACGAACCACCACGGAGCCGCCACCAGGCAGGGTCAGAGACGGTGTTGACCGCCCCATGTCGGGCGCCCTATCACCGTTCCGGACCGCTACGCCGCCAAGCAGCGGCCAGGTCCTTGGCCTCCCATGCACTGGTGCCTGGGACCTCGGGGGCTCAGGCGGCTCACCTGGGTGGATCCACGCCGACCAACATTACGAGGGACCAACGAGATGGGAGCAGAGCGGAAACGGGTCGCGTTCGTCGCGGCATGCGTGGCGACGCTGGTGGCATCGGTGGGCGCGGCTCTCGCCGCGGACCCGACTGCGGGCGCGGTGAAACCAGGCGTCTTCGCAGGCGACGTCCGGGCTCTGCCCACCGTCGAGCCGTGGGCGCCCGGGATGCCGGAGAAGGAAGGGCCGCCCCGGCGCTTGACCCATCCGGAGGCCGCACTGGTGGTGCCCGCCCCACGGACGGAGCGGGACCCACTGCTCGACCTCGGGGGGCAGGGAGCGACGCGGAAGCTTCGGGTCTACAGCCCTCCCGAGCTCAACTTCGACGCGCAGGGGTACAGCGGCGTATCGCCGCCGGATACCTGCGGCGACATCGGGTCGACCTACTACATCCAGACGATCAACGGCGCGAACGGCGCCACCGTCGTGATCCACGACAAGACGACCGGCGCCGTCGTCAGCGGGCCGTTCTTGCTGAGCGCCCTCTGGACCGCCGGCGGGGCGTGCGCGGTCGGGGCCGGCGACGCGATCGTCCTGTACGACCAGCTCGCCAGCCGATGGCTCCTCGCCGAGTTCACCGACACCGGCAACGACATGTGCGTCTACGTGTCGCGCAACGCCGATCCGATCGCCGGAGGCTGGCTCAACTACGACTTCGTCGCGCCGAACTTTCCCGACTATCTAAAATTCGGCGTCTGGTCGGACGGCTACTACGTGACCACCAACGAGCCCGGCGACTCGCCGGTGTACGCCCTCGACCGCTCCAAGATGCTGGCGGGTCAAGCCGCAACGATGCAGCGCTTCACGGCGCCGTCGCTCGCCGGGTTCGGCTTCCAAGCGCTGACGCCGGTCGACATCGACGGCTCGACGCCGCCGCCGCCCGGCTCGCCGGCCTTCTTCGTGCGCCACGTCGACGACGAGGTGCACGGCGCGCCAGTCGGAGCCTCGGATCAGCTCGAGGTGTGGCAGCTGGCAGTCGATTTCGCGACCCCCGCGAACTCGGTCTTCAGCCTCGCGGCCTCGATCCCGGTGGCCGAGTTCGACTCGGAGCTGTGCGGCGGCGACCTGGAGTGCGTCCCACAGCCCGCGGGTATTGGGCTCGATCCTGTGCGCGAGGTCGTCATGTGGCGGGCACAATACCGGAACTTCGGTGCCTTCCAGACTCTGGTGGGGAATTTCGCGGTGGACGCGAGCGGCACCGACGACGTGGGCATTCGCTGGTTCGAGTTGCAGCGGGTCGGAGCCGGGGCGTGGTCTTTGTTCCAGGAAGGCACCTACGCACCCGACGCCAAGAGCCGATGGATGGGCAGCATCGCCATGGACGGGAGCGGCAACATGGCGCTCGGCTTCAGCATCTCCGACTCGATCAGCGTGTATCCCAGCATGCGCTACACCGGCCGGCTCCTCGGAAGCACCGCCGGGGTCATGGATCAGGCGGAGGTCAACGTCGCGCCTGGGCTCTCCGCGCAAGGCAACGAGCGCTGGGGCGACTACTCGTCCATGAACGTCGACCCGGTCGACGACTGCACGTTCTGGTTCACCAGCGAGTACATGCAAACCGGCGGCGACTGGCAGACGAGGGTCACCCGCTTTCGCTACGACGCTCCGACCTGCGTGAATGCCGTCGCGCCGGTCTGCGGCGACAACGTCAAGCAAGTCGGCGAGGACTGCGATGGCGTCGACGCCAGCTTCTGTCCCGGCCTGTGCACCGGCGGGTGTACCTGTCCGACTCCTTCCTGCGGCAACGACTCGATCGAGGTCGGCGAGCAGTGCGACGGCACGAGCCTCGGCGCGTGCAGCGCGTGCCGGCCGGATTGCAAATGCGAACTCTGCGGCGCCGCACCGGAGCCATCGGCGAATTGCTTCCTCCAGTTCGTCCCGGAGAAGGCCAGCATCTCGGTCACCGACAAGGCGGACGACGCGAAGGACCTGTTGCAGTGGAACTGGAACAAGGGGGCAGCGACCACATTGGCCGACTATCCGAACCCCCTCACCAGCGGCTCCTGGTCGCGATACGAGATCTGTGTCTACGACGGTTCGGGCGCCCCGCAGCCGCTGAAGACGGGGGCCGTGGACAGCGGCGGCACCTGCGGCACGAAGCCCTGCTGGAAGCAGATCGGGAGCAAGACGAACCCGATCGGCTTCAAGTACAACAACAGGTCAGGCAACGCAGACGGCCTGACGCAGCTCCAGGTCAAGGCCGGCGCCGACGGCAAGTCGCAGGTGATCGTGAAAGGTAAGGGCGTCAACCTCGCGCCGCCCAACCCCACCCTGACGCCGCCGGTGACCGTGCAGATGATTGCGAACGACGGAACGTCGACCAGGTGCTGGCAGACCGTGTTCTCCTCGTCGACGAAGAACACCGACGAGCAGTTCAAGGCGAAGGGGCCGTGAGCTTGCGGTCTATGGGCCCCTAGGGATCGGTCTGGGCCGACGGCGATCGCGGCAAGGTGGAGCAGCCGCGCTTCTCGATCTGCGACACCGACGTCGGCCGCCTCCTCTGGATCGGCTACGACACAGACATCGTCTGCGAGGTGATCGAGGTGGCTCTCGCCTTCCGCGCTGGCGCCGCGTGACGGACGCCGTGAACTCGCAGCTCGCGCAGGCTGGACCGAGTCTCCGCCTATCCGCCGCCGGGTGACACCGGTACCCGACGGGGCGCTGAGAATCGACACAGGAGGCGCGGACGCCGTTCCGGCCCCTCACTCGCCCTCACGATTCCTCCCTCCAGAGAACTCGCGATCGCCTCACGTCACGCCGGTATTTGACCAGATGGGGCGGGAGAGCCCTAATGCTCGATTCCCCTTGCATGGCTCTTCGCGGCTCGCGCCGACGGAGACGACGTGGCGTAAACGGTACGCCGCTGTTGATTGGTCGTACGGTAGGCATGATCGACGCTCTTGCGCGTCGGCTCGCGGGTGCTCCCGTCCTCGAGCGCTGCACCGCCGCGCCGGCCAGCGAGGAGATTTCGGGTGTGCCCTCGCAGCGCCCTGCGATCCGCCGAGCCTACCCCGGGTTTCGACGTATCGACGACTTCATCGCGGCGCGCCCGCTTGCGTTGTTTCGGCCTGGGTGGGTTTGACGCGCACGGCTTCTCGGTTCGGAACACCTGCGCCTTTGTCGCCATGATGAAGCGCTCCGCCATAGATGTGATTGCATCACCGTGATGGGA
>CAZNSL010000745.1:0-3486 GCA_964574975.1 uncultured Alcaligenaceae bacterium
GCTCAACGGCACTACGGCCGCCCCAGCCGTCCGCGCAGCGCCTCGGCCATCAGAACGAGACTGCGCGTGGACGCAAACCGGCCGGATTTCCGACCGCGGACGGATTATCCCGACCGTATTCGATCCTAAGTGACCTGTCCAGCGCCCCGACTATTCCGACAATGTGCGCGGACCCGGCGGCGGTCCCGCCGGATCGTTTTGTCGGCCCGTCATCCATCGCTGTTGGCCCCTCCGGAGTCCGGGGTGGGCGCGTCATCTTCACCGGGAGAGTCCCATGTTATCGTCGTGGCTACGGTCCTTGAAAAGCACGCCTCGCGGTCGCTGCGCGGCTCGTTTACGGCCGCAGGTCGAGTCGTTGGAAACGCGCTGCCAGCCGGCCGTTTACCGCTCGATCGACGGCACCGGCAACAACTTCCATCACCCCCAATGGGGTAGCACCGACGAGCAGTTGCTGCGCGTCGGCCCAGCCGAGTACGGCGACGGTATCTCCACCCCGGCCGGGGCCGACCGGCTCGGTGCCCGCGTCATCAGCAACGCCCTGGTCACCCATTCCTCCGCCGACACGCCGACCGACCGCAACCTGACCCCCTACATCTACATCTGGGGTCAGTTTCTCGACCACGACATGGACCTGACCACGGCGGCCACCCCGGCCGAATCGTTCGGCATCCCGGTGCCGGCCGGCGACCCGTACTTCGACCCCAACAGCACCGGCACGCAGGTCATCCCGCTGATGCGCTCGGTGTTCGACCCGGCCACGGGGACGAGCACCGGCAACCCGCGCGAGCAGATCAACCTGGTCACGTCCTGGATCGACGGCTCGATGGTCTACGGCTCCGACACCACGCGGGCGGCCGCCCTGCGCACGGGCATCGGCGGCCGGCTCAAGGTCATGTCCTCCGCCGTCGGCGACCTGCCGCCCTTGAACACCCTCGGCCTACCCAACGCCAACGACGCCCACCGCGCCCCGGACGATCAACTCTTCCTGGCCGGCGATGTCCGCTCCAACGAGAACATCGAGTTGACCTCGATGCACACGCTGTTCCTCCGCGAGCACAACCGGCTGGCGGCCCAGATCGCCGCGGCTAACCCCGGCCTGAACGACGAGGAAATCTACCAGCGGGCGCGGGCCATGGTGATCGCCGAGATTCAGGTCGTCACCTACAAGGAGTGGCTGCCGGCACTGATCGGGTCGGGCGCGCTGCGGTCCTATCGCGGCTATAAAGCGAACGTCGATCCGGCGATCGCCAACGAATTCTCGACCGCGGTGTTCCGCCTCCACAGCGCCATCAACGACGACGTGGAGTTCTTCGACAACGACGGCCGGCCGATCGAGTTTACCTACGTCAACGACCTGGGCCAGACCGTCACTGTGGACGGCGAAATCTCGCTGGCCGACGCGTTCTTCAACCCGACGCTGTTCAAGCAGACGGGCGTGGACGGCATCCTCAAGTACGCGGCCTCGTCGCAAATGGAGGAGATCGACAACCAGCTCGTGGACAGCCTGCGGAACTTCCTGTTCGGCGCGCCGGGCCAGGGCGGGCTGGACCTCGCCTCCTTGAACATCCAGCGCGGCCGCGACCACGGCCTAGCCGATTACAACGCAACGCGGGCCGCCTACGGATTGCCGCGGGTCACGTCGTTCGCGCAGATCACCTCCGACGAGGCCGTGCAGCAGCAACTCGAGGCGGTGTACGGCAACGTGGACAACATCGACCTGTGGGTTGGCGCTCTGGCGGAAGACCACTGCCGCGGTGCCTCGGTCGGGCCGTTGACCCGCCGCGTCCTGGCCGAACAGTTCGAGCGGCTGCGCGACGGCGACCGCTTCTGGTATCAGCGGGCGTTCTCCGGTAGCGCGCTGTTCCGCCTGGAGCGAACGACGCTGGCCGACATCATCGAGCGCAACACCAGCGTCGAGGGTTTGCAGAACAACGTCTTCGTCTATAAGGCACGCGTCGAGGGAACGGTGTTCTTCGACCGCAATAGCAACGGCCGGCAGGACCGTCACGAGGGTGCCCTGCGCGGGATGCGCGTCGAGTTACTCAACGACGCGGGCGAAGTGGTCGCCACGACACTGACCAACCGGAGCGGGCGCTACAGCTTCGACCAGTTCGCGGAAACCGGCGACTACCAGGTGCGGTTGATCCTGACGCAAGGCCAGACGACGACGGGACCGAACCCGCGGGCGTTTCTGATCTCGGCCGGCGATGAGGTAGAGCGCATCAACTTTGGCGTGCGCCTGTCGGCCCGCGCCGCCGCGGCCAACGCTGCCACGACCCCGACCGAGGACACCGCGACCGTTACCGCGGTGTGGATGGACGACGACAACGACAATTCGACCCCGTGACCACTGCGGGGCAACCCGAACCGGAGACGGCGCGGCGAGCCGAATGCCGGCATCGCCGCGCCGCTTTTTCGCCGCCAGCCCGGAGCGCAAGCAACAGGCCGAATAAACCCATCGCTTGCTCTCTGGGCGATTACGTGGCGGTTGCGACCGCGGCTTCCACGGCTCGCTGAGGTGCGGCACCCCGAAACAAATCGACCGACGCGGCCGAGGCCGAGGCCGACGTCTACATGGATTTCGCGACCGGCGAAGTAGCGCAGTTTTACGACCGCAACGGTACGCTGTACCACTATTACTTCGATGCCCTGGGGCGGCAGTTCAAGGACATCTCGTAACCGAACGGCCAACCATTGCAGCAACTCCACAGAGTCGGCCATTTGACTGAACCCAGGCGTGTACAGGTGTCGATATACCCCGCAACTGACATTGGCCGTGAGGATCGGCCGTGCGATCCTCGAACGCATCGCGTTCGGGCGGCCCGGCGCGACACTTCGTACCGAGGGTTTCGACGATGAAGAAGACAGCGTATTTGGTAGTGGCAGTCCTGGCCGCGGGCGTCGCGGCGCGAGCGGCGGACGAGCATAAGCCGCCCGTTCCGCAGAAGGAACACGAATGGCTCAAACAGCTCGATGGCGAGTGGGTCACCGAGACCGAGGCGGTCATGGAGCCGGGCAAGCCGCCGATGAAGATGACGGGCACGGAAGTCACGCGCAACCTCGGCGGGTTGTGGTCGGTCGGCGAGTTCAAGGGCGAGTGCATGGGTGTGCCGGTCACGGGCTTGTTGACCATCGGCTACGATGCCCAGGCGAAGAAGTACAACGGCACCTGGGTCTGTTCGATGTGCGACCACCTGTGCAAGTACGAGGGAACGCTTCAAGGCAACGTCCTGACCCTGAACACCGAGATGCCCAACCCGGCCACCGGCAAGCTCACGAAGATGAAGGACGTGATCGAGGTCAAGGGCAAGGACCACAAGGTGCTGAAGTCGTCGATGCTCGGCGACGACGGCAAGTGGGTCGAGTTCATGACCATCAACGCCCGGCGGAAGTAGCCACGGATGGCGACCGGCGACGCCCGCCGGGCGTCGCCGTTTGGCGGGAGCCGCGGTTGCAACGTTGCCGAGCGGGGGGCGTCAGCCCCCT
>CAZNSL010000746.1:0-3485 GCA_964574975.1 uncultured Alcaligenaceae bacterium
AGCACTTCATCATGGCAGGGTAGGTCGCCAGGTAGATCCGCTTGTCGCGGTCCTTGGCGGTGTCGGCGGTGACATCCGTGCGCGGCTCGGCGGGCAGGTACTCCTTGAAGGCGTTATTGGCCTGCTTGCGCAACTCGCGGCGGTCGCACAGGAACAGGATGCGGCGGGCCCACTTTGCGCGGATCAGGGCGTCGCACAGGGCGACGGCGACGCGGGTCTTGCCAGTTCCCGTGGCCTGGACCAGCAGAGCCTTGCGCTTCTTCTCGTTGAACCGCTCGACGACCTTCTTGACCGCCTCGAACTGGTAGAGCCGGTCGATGATGGCTTGCCCTGGGGCCACCTTCGACCGCGGCTCCCGCTCGGCGAGCTGGAAGCGGCGGTACTGGAGACTGTCGCGGGCGTGGAAGCCGTAGACCTTCCGCGGCGGCTCGTGCGCGGCGTCGTTCCAGAACCAAACGTCGTAGCCGTTGGTGTAATAGACGAACGGCCGCACGCCGTACTGCGTGGCGAGACCGTCCGCATAGAGTTTGGCTTGGGTCCGCCCCGCCTCCGGGTCGGCCGCGGCCTTCTTGGCCTCGACCACGGCAAGCGGCTTGTCGTCGGGGCCGAAGAGGACGTAGTCGGCAAAGCCTGTCCCGCTCGGCGTCGGCTGCTGGGCGACTTCGACTTCGCGCCGCACCTCAGCCGTATCGGTGCCGTTCGGCCCGACCTTCCACCAGGGGGCGAGCATGGCGTCGATCAGCGTTCGCCGAGTAGCGGCCTCGTCGAAACTGAGAGTGTCCGCCGCCGCGGCTCCCGCAGCCTGGGCCAATTGCTGGGCCTGAATGCTTGCAGCCGATTCCTCAACCGCACGGGCCTTGGCGCGGGCCGACTCCAGTTCGGCCAAGAGCTGCTGCATCTGGGCTTCCTGGGCCGCGATCTTCTCCAGGTAAGCCCGCTTCGCCGCTGGGGCGAGGCCCGGTGCTGTGTCCGCGGACGGCTCGCGGTACGCCGGGAGGTCGCCCTTCGCCCCGCCGCCATAGGTGAGGAACAGCCAAGAGCCGAGGTCGAACGCCTCCTTGAGGAGCCAGAGGGACGTGGCCGGGTCGATGACCTCGCCGTGGGCTGCCCGATTGCCCTCCTTGCGGATGGCATGCAACTTGGCGAGAACGACGCGCGGGGCCACGGCCTGAAAGGCGGCGTTGACGAGCAAGTCGTTGAAGGTGGCCCGAAACGGTTTGGGGAGCCGGAGGGATTCGTAGACCCAGCCGACAAGAACTTCGCCGAAGCTCCGCAACTTGACGACGGCGGCGACGGGGTCGGGGCGGCAGTAGCCCTCGGCAAAGCCGCCGAGGTCCGCTAGGGGCTGCCAGGCGGGGACGTTCCTCAGGAATTCGAAGTTGATCGATTCCATCACGGCGCGATAAGCCAATGGTCCGGCGACGCCGCGGGCCGATGCTGCCGGGGTGCGGGCTCCCGTGCGGCGGTGCGACGGTGCGTGACTCGTGTCGGCCATGCGCGGCGTCTAAGCATAGTCCGTGCCAGATTCCAAAGCGAGCCGACCTGACCGCCGCGGCGATCACACCCGATCGTCGGTCCCGTCCCATTCGCCCTTGAGCCGGTCGAGCTGGTGGTCGAGCGTCTGGTAGTGTTTCATTCCGAGTAGCCGGGCGGCCCGCGTCTTGTTCCCGCCCGTCTCCCTCATGGCCCGTCTCAAATAGTGACGCCTGATGGAGTTTAAGTACTCCTCCAGGTTGAAGCCATCTCCGAGCGGCTGCTCCAAAACGTCCGAGGCGCGGTCAGTAGCTACGCCTCCGATGGCCGCGGTAACGTCCCGCCGGTCGATGACTTCGCCGTCGGCCATGACGGCCGCCTGAAGGATCGTGTTATAAAGCTGGCGGACGTTTCCGGGCCAGTCGAAGCGCTTCATAAAATCCAGTGCGGGTCCAGAAATTCGTTTGTGCCGGTAGCCCGGCTCGTCGGCCGCGAAGTCCGCGTTGATCGCCGTCATGAACCCCTCGGCCAGGGGGGGGATGTCCGACCGCCGCTCGCGCAGTGGCGGGAGCCGGAGGGTGATGACCGCCAGCCGGTAGTAGAGGTCCTCGCGGAACCGGCTGGCACGGACCTCCAGGTGTAGGTCCCGGTTGGTCGCGGCAACGACCCGCACGTCGCTGGTTTGGGCCTTGGATCCGCCGACCGGGCGGAACTCCCGGTGACACGGACCCCGGCCGGGCGGCGGCTGCAGAACGCGGAGGAGCTTGGACTGGAGGAGCGGGTCGCACTCGCCGATCTCGTCGAGGAAGAGCGTCCCCCCGTTGGCCCGGGCGAACGCACCGTCGCGATCCTTATCGGCCCCGGTGAAAGCACCTTTGGTGTGACCGAACAGTTCTGCTTCGAGCAACTCGCGGGGAATGGCCGCACAGTTGATGGCCTCGAACGGGCCGCCCTTCCGCCGGCTCGCGGCGTGAACCGCCCGCGCGAACATCTCTTTGCCGGTGCCGGTCTCGCCGGCCAGGAGGACCGGCACGTCGCGGAGGGCGGCGCGCTGGGCCCGGCCGACGGCCAGTCGGATGGCCTGGCTCTGCCCGACGAGCGCCTCGAAGCCTTCCACTTCTGACGGGCTCCGAGCGGCGAGGTGCTGGAGGGCGATGTCGCGGTCGCGGATCAACTCCGGGACGACCTCTTCGAACAGGTCGGCCGGGATCCTCGCCTCGACGAGCCGCCCCTTGCCGGTCTGGAGGAAGGTCGCGGGGTAGCGGCTGCGGCCGAGGAGCACCCACACGACGGCCATCGCCGGTGTCCCCGGGCTGAGGAGGATGCTCAACTCGGCGCGGCGACCCGCCGGCCGGGTGGCCTCAGTGAGGACCTCGTTGGCGCATCGGAAAATGCCGTCGTAGTCGGTCGGGTCGGTGAGCGTGACGGGGTGAATGACCGGCGGGCCGCCGAGCCATGTTGCGAACGGCCTGTGCACCGCCGGCGGGTAGTTGCTGAGGAGGTGAACTTCGTCGAAGCGGCCTTGGCGGACGGCCGTCGCCAGAGGGCCAGGCCTCTCCCCGAACTTCCCAGTGATCCCAGCCGCCGCCAGCAGCGCCTTACCGGCATCGCCGAGATCCTCGGCCATGGCTAGTAGGTCGGCGTGGCCGATCCAGGAAACCAAGACACGTCGGGTGGACATTGGCACAACTGGTTCTATGGATATGTAAGCCGATTTGTACCGTCGTGACCCGGTTGCCAACGCCGCATTTATTTCGCTCTCCGTTGACATAGTGTAAAGTGCCAGCTGCCAACGAGGTTGCGACCTTTGGGCCGAACCAGGGTATGACGGCAGCTCGCGTTGGCACGGGACATGATATGGCGAGGAACGCCGGCTCATTCTGCCGGCCGACCTGCCCGTCCGGCAGTACTGAATTCATGGGATGCCGTCGATCATGGTCAACAATCTCGCCCTCAACCGTCCCCGCGCGGTGCTCGACCTGGCGACGACGGGTACCGCCGTCACAACCGCC
>CAZNSL010000747.1:0-3480 GCA_964574975.1 uncultured Alcaligenaceae bacterium
GGGGATTCTCAACCGCAAGGACTTACGGCAAGTCCAACACTGGGTGAACTCCAGTCCCCCGATGCACCGTTGCCGATTAGGAATTCCGTCCCCAACACGTTGTCCCACACTTCAATGGATCGATCGGACTCGTCCTGGCTTGCGTGGGAGGTCGCGCGGGCCGTGGCCCGCTCCAACGTGGCCGGCTGGTCGACAACGGTTGGCAGCAGGAACGGCGGAACCTTGACGCTGCGCTCGGAGGGCGCTGCGCTCCGGCGAAGCGCGGAGGTACCCAAAGCGACATCGGGTGTTCCGACGACGAGAACAACCGGGTCCTGCGGCAGGGCGTCCTGGGAGCTGGCGGCGGGCAGGGCTGGCGCGGCGGCCGCGGCCGGGCCGTACGGCCCACCGGGCAGACAGCCGTGCGGCGTCGACAGCAACAGGACGTACCGGCCGTCGGTCAGTAACGCGCTGAACAACACCTGGCCGCGGTCGTTATTGATCGACCCACTGTTGGGCACGAACGAGGTGGGCGGAGGAATGGAGATGCCAACGGGCGGCACGAAACTCCGAACCGTGCCTATCCCCGGAAGGACGGTGCCAGTGCGGGCCACCACGCTCAGATGGCCGCGCGACCACTGGTAGGTGCCCTGGTCGGGCAAGCCGTCGCCGTCCACGTCGGTATCCAGCGTGCCGTTGAAGACGATGTCGCCTCGGTCGTTGATGTGCTCCTGGTGGCCGCCGAGACTGCTGACGGTGACGAGGTGGCCGCCGCCGGGCATGGCGTCACCGGGTCGGGCGACGGATCGAACCGCCCCGTGGGAGTAACGGAACAGCCCGATGACCTGCCCGGCAGCCGGGGCCGGCGTCAGGTCCACCTTGAAGCAGACGTCGCCGGAGTTGTTGATGGACGGAAACATGATCTGCCCGTACACGCCGCCGCCCGCGGCCGCCGGGATCGGATTCCCGACGTGGGCGAACTCGGTGATATGGCCGGTCGCCGCGTTCCGGACGTAACCGTTCGCCAGGGCGGTGATGATCACCGCCTGCGGTGGGTTGCCCGGGATACTGGCCGGGTCCCCCGCGACGTGGCCGGTGAATACGATCGTCCCGCGATCGTTGTTCCGCGGCAGGCCGGCGAAGTCGAAAGTGCCGCCTCCCGGTGCCGCATCCCCCGGACTCACCACGCTCGAGATGTGCCCGAACCGGTCCGCCTGGAAGATCCCCTGCCCCAGCCCGACGTACGGCTCGCCGGGGACGTGGATGCCCTGGTTCGTGACCACGAGGCCGTCGAACAACAGGTCGCCGCGGTTGTTGATGTCGGGGTAGAAGGCCGTACCCTGGAACGTCCCGCCTCCCGGTGCCGGCGTCACGTACGGCAGGACGACCGGCGTCACGGTGCGGGTGTTGCTGGAGTAGCGGTACGTGCCCGAGTTCGCGCCAAAGGGCAGCGTGAACGGCGACAGCACGAAGGTGAACGCGGCGTCCCCCCGCTCGTTGAGGGCCCCCTGCAAGGTGCCGAGGTCGTACGTCCCGCCCCCCGGCGCGGGGTCCGTCGAACCGGCCAACCGCTTTACCTGGCCGTGTTTGTCCCGGAGAAAGAGGGCCTCCCCGACCGGCGTGGTCGGATCGCCCGGCGCGGAGAGGTCCGTGGAGTAGAGGGCCTCGCCCCGATTCGTGAGGCTGTAAGGCTCAAAGTCGAAGATCATGTAGCCGGACGCGCCGGGGCCGGGGGCCGGATCGCCGAGCGTGGCGAGGAGCTGCACGGCCGGCAGGCTGCGGTCTTCCAACTGCTCGACGCGGAGGCGACGGATGGGGCGAACGCGGAGTGAGCGCCCGGAGTGGTTACCGGAGCGACGTTTCGAAGAGTAAAGCATGGGTAACCTCTTAACTGAGTGACGCGGTAATGGATGGTAAGCAACGCGAATGAGCCACCTTCTCGATTCCTCGGAAGTCGCTACCACGGCGGGGCCACGAACGGCGTACCCGGTCGCATATGGACGTCGAACTCGTACGCCGCGCCCGGCCCTGGGCCAGCCGTAATTGTCGGCAGGAAGCGGACCCCGTTGACCGTGTCGCACGGCGTTAGTCCGCCAAAGTTCGTCTCGATGGCCCAGCGGCTGTAGAGGACGTTCCACTGTTCGAACGTCTTGCCGCGGAACTTCCCGTGCGGCGACACCAGCGGCGAGTGGGGGTCCCGTCCGATGGCGGCCACTGGGGCCAGGGCCATGCAAACGAGTACGACCAGCCCGACGCGCGTCAACCTCGTCACGAAGCGACTCATCCGATGCCTCCTTGGGCCGAACGGCCCACGTTGGGAAAAAGGACCACAATGGCGAACGTCGTTCGCCGCGGATGCGCGGAGGGTGCTCTAACGACTCAATCGCAGACGGGGGCGATTTGCCATCAACGAATTGGCGGTTCGGGCAAAATCGTCCGTTTTTTCGTTGTGGCCGCGCCGCCCGGTGGTTACCATCACCGGCGTAGTCCGGACGCACCCCAACCCGGAACCACCCCCATGCCCACCGGCGGCTCGGTGACCCACTGGTTGCACCGGCTCGGCGACGGCGACGCGGCCGCCGCCCAGCCGCTGTGGGAGCGCTACTTCGACCAACTCGTCCGCCACGCCCGTCAGCGGCTCCGCAACGTGCCCCGCCGCGCCGCCGACGAGGAAGACGTGGCGCTCAGCGCGTTCGACAGCTTTTGCAAGGGTGCCGCCGCGAAGCGGTTCCCGATGTTGACCGACCGCGACAGTCTGTGGCATCTGCTCTTCGTCATCGCGGATCGCAAGGCGGTGGACCTTACCCGGCGCGAGCGCTGCCAGAAGCGCGGCGGCGGCCGGGTCGTCAACGACGCCATTCCGCCCGGCGCGAGCGACCGACCCATCGACCAACTCGTCGGCCGCGAACCGACGCCGGAATTCGCCGCTCAAGTGGCCGAGGAGTTCCGGTGCCTGCTGGACGGGCTGGATGATGGCGAACTGCGCCAGATCGCGATTTGCAAGATGGAGGGCTACACGAACGCCGAAATCGCTGCCAAGCTGGGGTGCGCCGAGCCGACGGTCGAGCGCCGGCTGCGACTGATCCGCAAGACGTGGAAACTGGAGGCGGGGCCATGAACGACGCGAGCCGGATTGTCGACGATTCCCTGCCGATCGCGGTGGAGAGGCAGATCGACGCCGTCTGCCGTCGCTTCGAGGAGGCCTGGAAGAGCGCCGGCACCCTCGACCGCACGCCCCGGATCGAAGACCACCTGCCCGGCCCGCCCGACGCGGTCCACGCTGCGCTCGTCCTGGAGTTGATCCGGCTGGACCTTTGCTACCGGCGGCGGTACGGCGATGTCGGCCGGGCCGACGACTACGCGAACCGCTTCCCGATGCTGGACCCACGCGACCTGGCCACCGCCGTCGCGGACGGCGTTGCCGCAGCGCGAGGCTCCGGCGCGCCGGCGGACGAGGACACGTTCCGGGACGACGGTCCCATCCGGGCGGGCCAGCGGTTT
>CAZNSL010000748.1:0-3477 GCA_964574975.1 uncultured Alcaligenaceae bacterium
GCGACGGGACGAGGAACCCGTCGCTGGCGCTCCGGGCTGGTTCAATCGCGTCAAAATGCGTACTGCACGCCCAGCCACACCTGCACCGGCGAGTCGGCGTTCACCGTCTTCGCCACGTCGAAACGGATCGTTGCCCGCTCGATAAAGCTGAACAGGGCCATATCCAGCCGCACGCCGCCGCCGACGGCGACCGCCACGTTCCCCACGACCTTGCCGTTGGCGTAGGCCGCTCCGACATCGGTAAACGCGGCCGCGTAGACGCTGCGCACGCCGAAGACGTGGTCGCAACAATCGTACTTCAACCCCGTCGCTACCGGCACCCGCCACTCGAAGTTGGCCGCCCAGACGGTGCTGCCCTGTCGCTCGGCCAGGTCGAAGCCGCGGAAGAACGTGCTGCCGCCCAGAGCGAAGTATTGCACTTCGTCCGGTATGGCGGTCGCCAGCGACACCTGGCCGTTGAACGTCGTCTCACCGAACCAGCCCCACGACTCGGGCGGACACTTCGCGCCGGCAGCCTGGAGTTCGAGCTTGTGCATCCCCTCCGTACGCCCGGGCAAATCGACCGAGCCGCCGCTGTATGTTGCGTCCACGCGGAAGCCGTAGCGCGGGAACCAGTAGGGTGTCAGGAGGTCGAGGTGGTAGTGCAATCCGAGGCTGCGAGTCCGTTCCGGCCGCAGCGCTCCGTTCGGCGACATCCGCGCGAACGGCAGGGGGTTGTCCTGGTAGCTGCCGAAGACCTCGGCGTAGTGCAGCGGGTTCATGTACAAGGACCCCGTGTACAGGAAGATGTACCGGGAGTAGACGACCGCCCGCAGGACGCCCTCGGGGCCGTCGTTGCTGAACGGCCCGGCGACGCGGTTCTCGACGACGAAGCCGATCTGCGACTTCGGCAGCGGCCAGTGGTCGATCAGCCCGTCCACGCCGACCACCAGGTCGCGGTAGTCGCTGCGCAGGGCCGCATACGCGCCACCCGAAAACTGCTGCGTGCGGTACGTGCCGATCCGCAGCCCCGCGTAGCTGGGCCGCTGGAACCACGGGTCCTTCGACGCCGAGGCGTACACCCACGGGCCGACGATCCAGTTCCAGCGGTCGTAGTCGTTCATCAGGTCGGCTTCTTCCATCTGCGTATACAGCGGCGTCCAGCGCCAGCGCTCGCGGGCGTGCCAGAAGTTGTTGGCCGGCTCCGCGTCTTCGAGAACCTGGTCGGGATCGACGGCGATTTGCGAGGGTTCGTCGCTGAGTTGGACCGTCACCTTGACGCGGTGGTCCGGCAACGATTCGACGACCGCCCGCGGGTCGGCGTGTTCCACCCGGCCGGAGTTCGGCACGACGGGCACGCGAATCTGGTACGGCCCGTCCTTGCCCATCTGGAAGCCGAGGACGGTCGGCTCGTCGATCTGCGCCTGTTGCCGCAGCGTCACGGTCACCGAACGCGGCGCACCGGCCGGGGCGTCGGCGCGCTCGACGCGCTCGACGCGCCAGTCCGTCAGTCCTTTGCCGTAGACCCAGTTCTGGAAGTAGTCGGCCCACGACCGGCCGGTGTACTCCTCCAACTCGCGGCGGAAGTCGGCGACGCGCATGACGCGGAAGTAGTGCCGCGCGTAGAGCCGGCGGAAGAAATCGAACGTTGCCGCCTCGCCGAGCCGGTCCTCGATCATGCCGACGAGTTTGCTGCCGCGGTCGTACGCACCGCTAAAGAGACCAACGACGGAGCCGAATTCCTCCATCGACGGGGCGACGGCCGGTACGTCGTCGCAGCGGCGGATCGAACCGGCCCGCGATGCGAAGCGGTAGTTCTCGCGCTGGATGTTCGGCAGCCAGCCGAATCCCTTCGGCCAGTCGAGCATGGTGTTGTTCTTGCCGCACTTCTGGTTCATGTAGCGGTGGGCGAAGTAGGTCGCGACGCCTTCGTCCATCCAGGTCTCGCGGTAGCCGTCGGTGCCGACGGCGTTGTACCACCACTGGTGCAAGATTTCGTGCGACACGAGATAATCGACGTAGCCGCGAGCCAGGTGCGGCATCATGAAGACGCGGTGGTCGATCAGGACCAACGCCCCGCACTCGTTACCGTTCCAGGGGAAGAACGATTCGGCGATGGTGAAGTGCTTGCACGGCATCGGGCCGAACCAGCGGTTGTAGACCGGGATGCACTCCTGGGCGATTTTGACCATCTCCTTCGCGTACCACTCGTGTTCCGGTAGCGCGACGACGCGCACCGCGGTTCCGTCGGCCTCGCCGCAGTATTCGCGGTAGCGATTGCTGGCCGTCAGCGTGAAATCGCGGACGACGACTGGCTCGCTCTCGTAGCGCGTCCAACCGTTGCCGAGGTCGATTGGTCGAGACAAAGGCGCGGAACACGCCACCATCTGTCCGAGCGGTACGTCGATGGACGCGCGATAGACGCCGGCGTCGAGGAAGAACGGCTGGTGCCACGGGACAAACGGCGTTGGCTGCCAGCCGGTGTCGTCGTAAAAGGCCAGGGTTGGGTGCCAGTGGTTGAGGTAGCAGACGTCGTCCCAGTGGCCCCAACGGCCCTGCTTGTGCGGCAATCGGATGGTGTAGTCGATTTCAACGGTGACGCACTGCCCCGGCCCGACCGGCTCCGGCAGCGGCACGACGAGCGCGGTGTCGAGCTTGGCCTGCCAGTACGTGGCGAGGGTCGCGCCGGCAGCGGAGCGCACGGCCGTCACCTCGCCGGAGCGGCCCTCGACATCGAGCGCGACGCACGGGTCCTGCCGAAGCAACTCGACCGTCTTGGCGATGACGGTGATGTCCTTGGGGTCGATCTTGTAGCGTGGGTAGACGTTGAAGACGAGTTCGTCGGCCGGTCGGGCGTGGCGGTTGGTCCAAGTGACGCGCTGTTTGACGGTGGCGACGTGGGCGGTTGTGTCGAGGCGGATGGCGAGGTCGTAGCGCGGCAGGTCCGGCGGCGGCGCGAGGACGCCGGCCGGCACGGCCGAAGCCAGCGCCACCACGAGAACCGCCGCGCATGCGCGCATTCTGGGCCATCCGGGACCGCGGGCGAAGCGGCGGGCATACCGGCACTGGTCGAGGCTGTCTAGCTCGACAGGTAAGAGGGTTGTCCGCAGATTTCGCAGATGACGCAGATTCCAAAGACAGATTTGAGATTCGAGATTTCAAATCTGTCTTTGGAATCTGCGTCATCTGCGAAATCTGCGGACAACCTTCTCACCCGACGTCCTTCACCGCTTTCCGAAGCACGTCCAGGCACGCGGCCATGTACGGCGATGGGTTCTCCTTGTTCGCCTCGTACTCCAGGCTGATCGCCCCGTGGAAGCCCACGTCCTTGAGCGCCTTCAGCACGCCCGGCACGTCGAGCGGCCCGCGGCCGAACACGACATCGGTCTTCGTCTTGTTGTCGTGGTCCTTCAGGTGCAGGCCGAAGTTGCGCTTGCCCATCACCTTGACCTGCTCCGCCGGGTCGAGCTTCTCGCCGAGTTGCTCCATGCGGATCAG
>CAZNSL010000749.1:0-3474 GCA_964574975.1 uncultured Alcaligenaceae bacterium
CTTCTATGCCAGCATCTTCGCCGACAACGTCCTGGACCGGGTCGAGATCAGCGGCTTCCCCCAGGTCGGCAGACTCACGGGTACGATTCGCCTGGACACAGGCACAAAGCGAATGCGGATCACCCCTGCGGCCCCCGCCGGCGGTCGGCCCGCGCCGAAGGCCATCGAGTACGCCTACGAGGTCGCGGGGGACAAGCTCACGCTCACCGGCGACGACAAGGTTGCGGTCGGCTTGCAACGGCTCCCCGTCGTCCAAAATCCGCTGGCCAACGCCCAGGTTGAGCTGGTCGCGTCTGCCGGGATCGACGACGCAGGGGATTTGCTCGTGACCCGGTACACGGCGCTCCGGATCGGTGAAACCGGTGCGACCTACTTTCGGCCCGAGCAACAGGTGCTCAGCACCAAACGGGCGACTGTGCTTGTGGTGCAAGAAGCCGGGTTGAAAGCGGTCACCGTCGAGGCCGCACGTCGGCTCGTTCGCGCAGCGCCGCCGGTGGTGGTCACCTACCGGCAGGACGAGCGCCCGTCGCCGCCCCCGTCGCACGAACTGTGGAAGGACATTGGATCGCCGCCCGACAGTGAGGCCGTCCGACAGACGTTCGCGAGGCTGTTGCGGCCGGGGACATTGGTTTTCGTCCTCTCCGCGCGCGAGAACGTTCCGCGCCCCTGATCGGAAGATCGCGCGAGTGGCCGCGGCTCGGATGCATGAGGCTCGAAACCGAGTCGGCCAGTTGGGGCCGCCGCTCCAGAAACTTCGCAACCGGCGCGAGCCGCTATTCGGTCGAAGCGCGCGCTGCGGATTCGCGTTGTGCAACCTCCGAGCGTCGGGAACGGCACTCGAACGCGATGGACGCTTGCGGCGTGGCGATCGGGATGAGCGTATTACGGGTCACCGCGTCGACCTCATGGGTAGCACGGGGTTGGGATTCGGACGACCGTCGTGGCGATGAGCCAGGTGGAAAAGCCAGGAAAGTATCCGTTCGCGGGGGTAGCCGCGATTCGGCGTGGGTCGTAGACCGTGGCATGGCATGACGCATCCATCGCTATCCGTGGATGTCTTCGAGCGGCGGCCCGTCGTCGTGCAGTCGTCTATTCGCGTCCTCGAAGGCCGACGGGCCTCGCGGGACGCCCGGCTCAACCTCATATCGACTCACGCTTCAACCCCGTGAACGGATACGAATCCATGATGCAATCCATTCTCGTCGTCGGCGGCGGCAGTGCTGGCCTGCTCGCGGCTTTGATTCTCAAGAAGAAACTCCCAGACCTGAAAGTGACCGTCGTGCGCTCCAAGGAACTCGGGGTGATCGGCGTCGGCGAGAGTACGACCGTCGCCATCCCGCGCATCTTGCACGGCTACCTGGACCTGGACCCTGGCGAGTTCTACCGGCGCGTCTTACCGTCCTGGAAGTTGGGGGTTCGATTTCTCTGGGGTCCGCGCGAGTACTTCGACTACACCTTCGGACGGCAGATCGACTGGAAGTGGGACGAACTCCACCGGAGTAACGGCTACTACTGCGACGACGATTTCACCGATGTCGATGTGTCCTCCGCGCTCATGTCGCACAATAAGGTCTTCGTGCGCCGGGACAACGGGTTACCGATGGTCGAACCGAACTTCGGTTACCACATCGAAAACCAGCGCTTCGTGGCCTACCTGGAGGAGATGGCGATCCAGCGAGAGATCGAACTCCTCGACCAGGTCGTCGCGGGGGCCACCCAGGACGAGCACGGGATTACCGCCGTCATGCTGGCGTCCGGTCAATCGTTGAGCGCGGACCTGTACATCGATTGCACGGGCTTCCGCTCGCTCCTGATCGGCGAGACGCTCAAGGAGCCTTTCATCTCCTTCAAGACTACGTTGTTCTGCGACCGGGCCGTCGTCGGAACATGGCAGCGGACCGATGAGGCCATTCAGCCGTACACCACCGCGGAAACGATGTCGGCCGGATGGTGTTGGCGGATCGACCACCCCGACTGCATCATGCGCGGATACGTGTATTCCTCCGCGTTCATCGGCGACGACGAGGCCGAGCAGGAATTCCGAGCCAAGAATCCCAAGGTCTCGGCCACGCGCATCGTTCGTTTCGCCTCCGGCCGGTTCGAGCGGAGCTGGGTGAAGAACGTCGTGGCCGTCGGCAACGCCGGCGGATTCGTGGAGCCACTGGAATCGACGGCTCTCTCGATCATCTGCGATGCCGCGCGGATTCTCGCCGGCTGCCTCGACGAATGCGACCGATCGCCGTCGCCGTCTTACGAACACCATTACAATCTCGTGATGGCACGGGCCTGGGACGCGATCCGCGACTTCCTGGGAATCCATTACAAGTTCAACACGCGATACGATACGCCGTATTGGCAGGCGACCCGTGCGGACACCGTCCTGGGGCCGGTGCAGGAGTTGATCGACTTCTACGAGGCAAACGGGCCGAGTACGTTCTTCCGCTGCAACCTTCTCGATTCCAACAATATTTGGGGCATGGAGGGCTATCTCGCGCTGTTGGTCGGTCAGAAGGTGCCGTATCGGGCGCGGTATCGGCCGACGGCGAACGAGCAGAAACTGTGGCAGACGGTCCGAGCCAAAAATCGGGCCCTGGCCGAGAACGCACTGACCGTCCTCGAAGCGCTGGACATCGTGTTGAAGCCGAGCTGCCGGTGGCAGGCGGGCTTTTTCAGGACGCTCACGGATGCGCACCTGACGAGCTACATTGGTTCGGAGCAGTAAGCGACCGATTGGCGGATAGCGGAACACGAACGACTTGTCCGCATCCGTTAGCGGCCGGCGGCACCGTGGGCCGAGTCGGGGTCACAACCGTGCGCATCCTCGTCACTGCCGGCAACACGCAGACGCCGATCGACCGCGTCCGCTGCATCACCAACATCTTCTCCGGCCGTACCGGCACCGCGGTCGCCCGCGCCGCCGCTCGCCGTGGGCACGCCGTCGCGCTGTTCACGTCGCACCCGGACTTGGCCGCTGGCTCCGCGCTCGACGTGCGGCCGTACCGCACCTACACCGAGTTGCGCGACCTCATGGCCGCAACCATCCCCGGTGGCAACTTCGATGCGATCATCCACGCCTCCGCCGTCAGCGATTACGAACTCGCGGGCGTCTTTGCGCCGGGGCCGGACGGCGCGTTGACGGACGTGTCGGCGGGTAAGGTGAAGGGTAGCCACCCGGAGTTGTGGCTGAAGTTGGTACCGACGGCGAAGCTCGTCGATTCGATCCGTGAGCCGTGGGGCTTTCGCGGGATCCTGGTGAAGTTCAAGCTCGAAGTAGGGTTGGACGGGCGCGCGCTGTTGGCGGTTGCAGAG
The DNA here is from genome assembly GCA_964574975.1 of uncultured Alcaligenaceae bacterium. Taxonomy (GTDB): domain Bacteria; phylum Planctomycetota; class Planctomycetia; order Gemmatales; family Gemmataceae; genus JAXMAS01. The sequence goes on from CAZNSL010000749.1 coordinate 3,310, forward strand.
ACATCGCGGCGGCACTCGCACGCCGATCTGATGGTGGCGAACACACTCGAAGGCATGGGCGAGTGGGCCTACGTCGGGGCCGGCGACTACCGCCGCATACCGCGAGCCAATCTGGCTGATACGCTGATCGCCGCGGTGGAGGAGATTCGTTATGAGCCGCGAGCG
>CAZNSL010000750.1:0-3466 GCA_964574975.1 uncultured Alcaligenaceae bacterium
CCAACCCCGGCCGCTCCCAGTAGCTTTCGGCGGGAGAGCCCGGAGGGTGTGGCTACCGCGTCACTGGTGTGCGATGACACCCTGCACCTGACTGACCTCCTTGCTCAGCGCGTCGATCGCGCGAGACAGTTCCTGGCGTTGCGGCTCCGTGACCTTGTCGTAGAGCACGAAACCGTCACCGTCGCGGTACTTCTCCAGCAGCGCCGCGACGTCGGCGAACCGCTGGTCGACCCGCTTGCCCAGGTCGGGGTTGCGCTCGTCGAGGATCGGGCGCACCGATGCGACCGCGGTCTGGGAACCCTGCACGTTGGCGTTGAAGTCCCACAGGTCGGTGTGGCTGAAGATGTCCTCCTCGCCGCTGATCTTGCTGGCGGCCACCTCGTCGAGCAGACCCTGTGCGCCACCGGCGATCCGGGTGGAGTCGATGGCGTACTCCGGGGACTTGACCTTCTGGTTCAGTTCCTTGATGTCGGCCAGCAACTGGTCGGCGATGGCATTCGTGTCCGGTTGCGGCCCGGTCACCCACAGGTCCTTCTCGAGGCGGTGGAAGCCGGTCCAGCGCTGCCCCGTCTCGAGATCGGCCTCACGCAGGTCGATTCGCGGGTCGAGGTTGTCCGGGAACGACTCGGCCACCGGCTCGATGCGCTCGTAATAGGTACGGGTGGTCGGGTACTGCGCCTTCGCCGAGACGATGTCGCCAGCCTTGATGGCAGCCACGAAAGCGGTTGTGGCGGTGACCAGTTCGTCGGTCTGGCCTTCGACATACCGCTTGTAGTCCTCGGCGGCCTGTTTGAACTTGCCGCTGTCGTCAGTCTTTACGGCCGCGCCCTTGACGGTGAAATCGGCCCGGATGCCGTCGCCGACCATGCCGGGTTTGCAGGCGGTCTGATAGGTGCCGGGCTCGCCGAGCTGGACGACGAGCCTGCGTTGCAGCCCTGGGGAGACGTTCTCCACCTCACCGAGCACCCGGCCGCCCTCGCCGTAGACGTAGAACTCCGTCACCTTGGTCCCGTTGTTGGTGATGACGAACGTCGTGGGTCCGGTGCCCGCCTCGGTGGCCGAGAGCTTGCAGTCGGTGTCGGTCGCGTCGACGGTGACCTCTGCCGGCTTGGCCGCGCTGGTGTCGGCCGGCTTGGATTCCTTGGCCGTGCAACCGGCCATGGTGACACCCGCCAGGATCGCGGCGAGTGCCGCGGTACCGGTCTTGATGCCGTCGGTGGGTGTCACGTGGTTGACCTTTCGGAGATGGGGGCCGGTTCGGGTTCGGCCGCGGCGGGGACGGCGGCCCGCGTGGGCCGCAGGAACAGGGTGAGGACGACGGCGAGGTAGGTCAGCCAGCAGACCAGCTGCAGTACCGTCGGCGTCGGGGTGATGTTGAAGACGCCCTGGATGATCTCGCCGTACCAGGACGACCAGTTGAACCAGGTGCTGATGTCGAACGCCCGGCCACCGGGGTTGGGAAACCAGCCGACGGTCTGCAGGGCGCCGACGCCGTAGGACAGGATGCCCGCGGCGACGACGATGAGGAACGCCCCGGTGTAGGTGAAGAACTTGGCCAGGTTGATCCGCACCGCGCCGGCGTACATGCCGACGGCGATGCCCGCCGCCACCAGGACGCCGATCAGCAGCCCCAGCAGCGGCCAGGCGGTCTCGGCCTCGGCGTAGCCGACCATGAACAACGCGGTTTCCACGCCCTCCCGGCCGACGGCGAGGAAGGCGAGCATGAATACCGCCAGGGCGCCGGTCTCCAGTGCCCGCGACATCCCGGCGCGCAGTTCACCGGACAGGCCCGCCGCCGCCGAGCGCATCCACAGCACCATCGACGTGACGATCGCCACGGCGACCAGCGACGCCACGCCCGCGATCGCCTCGGCGGCGAGGTCCTTGATCGTGTACGCGCCGTACTGGATGGCCAGGAACACGCCGACGGTCATCGCGACCGCGGCGGCCACCCCGGCCCACACCCACTTGAGGGCGTCCCGGCGGCCGGCTTTGACCAGGAAGGCGATGAGAACCATCACGACGATGCCGGCCTCCAAGCCCTCGCGCAGGCCGATCAGCCCGCTGCCGAAGACCTGGGCGGGAATGTTCGGGGCCGCCGCGCTCAGGGTGCCCATCGGCGTGTCCTCACTCGTGTCGGAAGGCAGGCAAGCATTGGCTTACCAAACCAAGGTGTGGCTCACCTTAGCAGAGGCTGGGTAATGACGTTACCACCCCGGGTCACGGCATCGGTGGGGGATAACGGACCCGGGGTCATGGGACGATGTACTAGACCGAAAGTCCGGTTCGAGGAGTCCTGTTGTCGTCGTCGCGTTGCCTGCGTGCCGTCGTCGTTGTAGCGGCGGCGGCGGTGCTGCTGGCATCGAGCTGCTCATGGCAGCTCGGGACCCCGATTCCGGAGGGCGTGCCGCCGCCGGCGGGCGACCCGGTGCCCGCGATCGACACCCACGCACCGGGTCGCGGCGCCGACCAGCTGCACCAGTGGGCCGCCGAACGCGCTCCCGCGCTCGGCATTCCGGTGCACGCGCTGGAGGCGTACGCCTATGCGGCGCGAGTGGCCGAGGTGGAAAACCCGAAGTGTCACCTGGCCTGGACCACCCTGGCCGGTATCGGCATGGTGGAGAGCCACCACGGCACCTACCACGATGCGCAGATCCTGCCCAACGGCGACGTCACGCCGCCGATCCGCGGGGTGCGCCTCGACGGCAGCAACGGCAACCTCGAGATCGTCGACAGCGAGGCCGGTCTGGACGGCGACCCGGTCTACGCCAGGGCCATGGGGCCGATGCAGTTCATCCCGGAGACCTGGCGGCTCTACGGCGTCGACGCCAACAACGACGGCGTGATCAGCCCGGATAACATCGACGACGCCGCGCTGTCGGCCGCCGGCTATCTGTGCTTCCGCGGCAAGGACCTGGCCACCGCGCGCGGCTGGATGAACGCGCTGCGGGCCTACAACCACTCCGATCAGTACGCGCGCACCGTGCGGGACTGGGCCACCGCGTACGCCGCCGGACATCCGCTCTAGCCCGCCGTAGCCCGCTACAAGGCGACGCACCATCTAGGCTATGGCCGACAGCCCTTCCGGCCAGCCGAGCCGCGGACGAGCCACGACGCAAGGAGACGCCAGTGCCCATCATCGAGCAGGTCGCGGCTCGCGAGATCCTCGACTCCCGGGGCAATCCCACCATCGAGGTCGAGGTGGCCCTGATCGACGGCACCTTCGCCAGGGCGGCCGTTCCCTCCGGCGCGTCGACCGGTGAGCACGAGGCGGTCGAACTGCGCGACGGCGCCGGGCGCTACGGCGGCAAGGGCGTGGAGAAGGCCGTCGAGGCGGTGCTCGACGAGATCGCGCCTGCCGTCATCGGCATGAACGCCGACGATCAGCGGCTGATCGTCCAGGAATTGCTCGACCTGGACGGCACGACGGACAAGTCCCGGCTGGGTGCGAACGGGATCCTGGGTG
>CAZNSL010000751.1:0-3454 GCA_964574975.1 uncultured Alcaligenaceae bacterium
GGTCGTACTGACGGCGCGGCGGCAAGAGGTAGCCCGGGTACCGCGTCGGCATTAGGTGGCTGGGCGGCTCCCATGCGAGATCGACAGGAAGATATCGGTCTCCTGCTTGTCCGCCAAATACCCGCCGAGGATCAGGCCGTCATTCGGGAGGCGAAATCCCTCGCCTGGTCCAAGGGTCAGGCGCACCGGAGGATAGTCCGCTTGCGAGTGGAGGAACCGCTGCGCGAGTTCGCCAACGGTTCGCGGCGTGGGTTGGTCCGGTAACCGTTGGCGCATTTCCGCATCGATCTGTCGGCAGGTCAAATTCATCAGAACGACGGACGTGTCCTCGTCCCCTAAGTTGATGCCGCCCCAGAGCTGGGGCCAGTCCCGTTCCTTTGGCCAGGGCCACGGAGCGTCTGCCTCCACATTGCAGCGCAAGCCGTCGGAACGGTTCGCTCCTGGCCCCCAAGGAACGAGTCGCTGAGCCGGGTCGCTAACGACCACATCGCAGCGCGCGCCGTCGGGGAGGGGAAGCTCCTTAAAGGCCAGGAACTCGACCACTTGGCTTGCGAACGAGTCAAAGTCCGGCAGCCGGCCGCCCGCAAGCGCCTCCGCCGACCGATCGAGCAAACTCCACCACTCGACACCGAGGTGTCCCGGAAGCTGAAATAGACATACGCTGGCGCTCAGTTCCTCCGGGGTCAACGGCCCGTTCGCGGTACGCACCAAGACCGACAATTCGTCGTCGGTGGGCGGCCGCCATTCGTGGCGGGGCACGAATTGACCGTCGCCTTCGTCCACACCAGTTCCGACGAACAGCCGCCGATGCCAGTCGGCCGGTCGGTGGAAGTGCGGCGCGACGGCGAACCGGCATCCGGGCTGAAGGGTCATGCGGTGGCTCGTTCGCGGCAAGGCGTCGGCACCGTGGTATCGACCGCGTTCGCCTTCGTTTCCAGCAGCGCCAGGGAGACATCGAGACTGATCTTCTTGTGTAGCCGACAGAAGAGCGTCTCGGTCGAAGCGAATGTCCCGTTCTCGAAGAACTTGTTGGCCGGTGGGCCACCGCCGCAGTAGTGGAAGTGGTCGCACGTCGCGCGGCACATCTCAACGCCCCGTCCGATCTCGTCGTCGAGCCGTTGGAACCGCCGCGTGGCCATCACCCCGTCCACAGTGTCCGCGGACACGTTCCCCAGCGCGAAGCCGCCGTGCGCGAGGCTCGACACACCGAGGAGTTCGGGCGAATAGGTGCTGAAGTTCCCGTCGCAATCGACGTTGACGATGGCCCAGGGCTTGTTCTCCTGCGTCCGCGCGCCCGGCCCGAAGCGGTGCGCCTGGAGCAGCGCGGCGGCCGATGACTCGAACTCGCGAACTAACAGCGGCGGGTTGGCCGCGTACGCCAGCGACACGAACCGCGTCAGGAACCGGCGAAACCGCTCCGTCGTCCCGTCCCTCTGTAGCGACGACTGTGTGTGCGGCCCTTCGACCTCCTCGACGTTGAAGCCGACTGAGCCGATCCCGTTGATCCGGAAGAAGTCGAATAGCTCGTCGGGGTAATCGAGCGATTCGGCCGTCAGCACCGTAATGACCTCGAAGGGAATGCGGTGCTCGTGCAACAGGTGAATCCCCCGGAGGACGCGGTCGAGCGTCCCGCGCCCCTGGCGAGTGCGCCGGTGGCGGTCGTGCAGGAAGTCCGGGCCGTCCACGCTCACGCCAATGTGGAAACCGGGCTGCCGCAGAAACGCGCACCAGGCGGCGTCGATCAACGTGGCGTTCGTCTGAAACGATTGGAGAATCGGGATATTGGCGACGTTGTACTTGCGAAGTAGCTCGGTTGCCGTCTCGTAGAAAGCGACGGGCAGCACGAGTGGTTCGCCCGCATGCCAGAGTACGGTGAACGGCTCCCGCGCCAGACCGCTGACGAAGACCCAGCGGACGGTTTGCTCCAGCGTGTCCGGCGACATGCGGCGCGTGGACTGCCGGTCGGGAAGGTAGCAGTACGAGCAGTCGATGTTGCAGAACGGTGTCGGCTGGAGGACGAGCAACTCCAGCGGGCCAGGAGCGGCGTCGGCCGGGCCTGCGTGCATGGTAAGGCCCTTCAAGTTGCCGGAGCGGCGGTCGCGATCACCAGTTTCGCCAGATACCGTTCGGCCACCCGAAGTTCTGGAAGCCGCCATTCACCCAACCGCCGTTGGGCCAGCCGAAGTTCTGGAAGCCGCCGATGGGGCCGTTGGGCCATGGCGAATTGGCGAAGGTGCCAAGGGGCGTGTTGCGGAAGCCGCCGAGGAGGCCGTTGCGAAACGTACCGATGGGGGTGTTGCGGAATCCGCCCAGGGGGCCATTGGCGAACCCGCCCAGGCCACCGTTGCGGAACCTCTCGCGGCCGAACTGTGCCGGTTCAAACTCAGTCGCTTCGCCGGTTGGATTACCGTTCGCAGCGAGTCGGTCGGCCCGACCCTGGAAGTCGTCCGGGGGCGTTTCCGTGCCGTTCGACAGGAGTCCGTGGGGCTTCGCCTCCGAAGCTGCGGTAGTCGCCACGATGGTCGTGCCGCTGGCGAGTGCCAACTTGCCGAGAACGCCCTTGAGGAACTGACGACGGTTTGTGTCGCTCATCGTGTACCTGCTTTGGCAAACGAAGACATCTCTTCTCGCACTGTTTGATAGACGGGGCCAGCCGGGCTGTCAAGTCGTCGCTCCGCATGGGATCGAATCGGCCCGTTGACTTAGCGTTTGCCGACGCCTAATAAACAGGACGCGTTCCACACTCCTTCCCCATCCATCGCGAGAATCATCATGGTGCGTCATCTTTGCCGGCTACTTCTGGTCGGAATCGTTTCCCTCATCGTGGCACCCGTGGCTTCGGCCCAGGAGGCGATGGCCGACAACCCGTACTACAAGTTCTGGGCGGGCTTCAAGCCGGGGGCCACTGCAGTCCAGCTCGAAAAAACGAAGATGAGCGGTATGGACGGCCGGGCGGTTCCGAACGGCACGGACGAGCGGCGCATCGTCTACAAACTCGTCGAAGTCAACAAGGACCGCGCGGGGGTCGAGATGGTCGTCACCGAGCAGGACCTGCTCGGCTTCGTCGAGGCGGCCCCAACGCGGTACATCTACCCGGCCAGCTTAAAGAAGTCCCACTTGGACCGGATCCTCCCGGAAGCCAGCCGCACGGTCGGGGAGGAGATACTGAAGTTCGACGGCAAGGACCTCAAGTGCAGGACGGTGGCGGGGACCGCCAAGACGTCGGACGAAGATCAGATCGAGTTCAAGCTGTGGCTCTCGGACGACGTGCCCGGTAAAGTCGTCAAGCAGGTGCGGACGGCCCGGCAGAAGGGCAAGACGGTGGCCGAGACCACCACCACCTTGCAGTCGTACAAGAAGCCGGGCTAGTGCGCGTATCGCGCCGGTGGGGTTAGCCGCGACGCGCCAGCGCAGCGCGGGGCAATACATTGCCCCGCGCTCCGCTGGCGCGTCG
>CAZNSL010000752.1:0-3432 GCA_964574975.1 uncultured Alcaligenaceae bacterium
CCGCTGCCTCGCCCGCCACCCTCACCGGTTCGCAGACGATGGTAACGCTGCGCATCTGGCGCGGCGACGCCGCCGGCGGCCGCTTCGAAGATTACCGCACGCCCATCACCGAGGGCATGGTCGTCCTCGACGCCGTCCACCGCGTTCAGGCCGAGCAGGCCAACGACCTCGCCGTCCGCTGGAACTGCAAGGCCGGCAAGTGCGGCTCCTGCTCCGCCGAGATCAACGGTAAGCCGGGCCTGATGTGCATGACGCAGCTCGCCCACCTGCCGGCCGACGTGCCCGTCATCCTCGAACCGATGCGGACCTTTCCGCTGCGCAAGGACCTGGTGACCGACGTGTCCTGGAACTACGAGGTCAAGAAGCGGATCGGGCGCTTCCGGCCGCGGCCGGCCGACGCGGCGGACGGCAGTTGGCGCATGAATCAGGCGGAGGTGGACCGCGTGCAGGAGTTCCGCCAGTGCATCGAGTGCTACCTGTGCCAGGATGTCTGCCACGTTCTGCGCGAGCACCACAAGCACGCCGAGTTCGTCGGCCCGCGCTTCCTGACCCACATTGCCGCCCTGGAAATGCACCCCTTGGACACCGGCGACCGGCTGGCCGAGTTGAAAGAGGCACACGGCGTCGGCTACTGTAACATCACCAAGTGCTGCACCAAGGTGTGCCCGGAGGGCATCCATATCACCGACAACGCGATCGTCCCGCTCAAGGAGCGCGTCGTCGACGAGTACTACGACCCGCTGTTGAAACTCTGGCGTCTGGTGGTCCCCAACAAGAAATAACAAGGTGCCGCGTGTCTCACCTCAAACTCCTGTCGCGCGAAGCGATTCCCTCGGCTCTCACCCGCGCCGAGCGCTACCGTCTGTTGAACGAGCCGGTCCAGGCGGAAAGCATCTGTCGGGACGTGCTGGCCGCCGACCCGGACAACCAGCGGGCGCTGGTCATGCTGCTGTTGACGCTCACCGACCAGTTCCACGGCGGGCCGGTCGAGTGCTACGCCGAGGCGAAAGACGTCGCGGCCCGGCTGCACGGCGAGTACGAGCAGCTCTACTACCGCGGCCTGATCTGCGAGCGGCGCGGCCACGCGGTGGTGCTGGAGCCGTCGCCGGGGGCCAACACGTCGGCCTACGAGTGGTTCCGCGAGGCGATGGAGTACTTCGAGCGGGCCGAGGCGCTGCGCCCGGCCGGCAACGACGACGCGATCCTGCGCTGGAACTGCTGTGTCCGCCTGTGCGAGCGGCACCACCTGGCACCGCGCACGCCGGACGACTCCTTCCCGCCGACCGTCGGCGACGATTGACCCCGACGGCGCGGCGGCAACCGGCCTCTCCGACGGGTCGCCGTTCGGTTATGATGACCGCCAACGACCGATCGAGAGGGCGAGCGATGGGGCAGCCGCAAACGGAACCGAAGTTGATGACCGAGGCGGAATACCTCGCTTTCGAGCGCGCCGCCCTCGACGAGCGGCACTTTTTCGTCGACGGCGAAATCTTCGCTATGTCCGGCGAGAGCCATAGGCACGGTCGGGTGAGTGCGAACTTATCGCGGTGGATCCTCGTCCAACTCGACGGCAAGCCCTGCCAGGCTTACCTGAAGGACATGCGGGTCCGTAGCGGCCCCATCGCCGCCGCGACGAAGAACGCAAGCGGTATGTACTCCTACCCCGACGTGGTCGTCTTCTGCGGCGAGCCGGAGTTTCTCGACGCGACCGAAGACGTACTCCTCAACCCCAAGGCCGTCTTCGAGGTCCTGTCACCGTCCACCGAGGCGTTCGACCGCGGCGGCAAGTTCTCGCGCTACCAGACGTACAATCCCACTCTCACCGATTACGTCCTCATCGCCCAGGACGAGCCGAAGATCGAACACTTCAGTCGTCAGAACGACGGCAGTTGGTCGTACCGCCTCTACACCGGGTTAAAGGCCAAGGTGGCGATTCCGACCATCCGGGTCACGCTCAAGCTGGCCGACGTGTACGACCGCGTCAAGTTCCCCAAAAAGTGACACTTCCCCATGCGCTGGTTCGTCGGTGTCGCCGTCGTCCTCGTCGTCGCGCTGGTCATCCAGTCCGGCCTGTTGGCCTACGCCGCGTACGTCCTGCTCGCCGTGCTGCTGGTCACGCGGTTCCTGACGCGAACCGGCCTCGGCGTCGTCGCCGCCACGCGCGAGGTGTCCGACGACGAGGCCGAAGTCGGCGAGCGCGTCGAAGTCGTCGTCGAACTGCACAACGCCGGGCCGGTGCCGCTGCCGTGGGTGTTGCTCGAAGACCTGTTACCCAACTACGCCTTGCAGTCGCGGCCGCCGCGGCTGAAGGTGAAGGGCAAGCGCTTGCAGCTCCGCTCCCTGCGCTCGATGCAGCGGGCGACGCTGACCTACCGCGTCGAGTTCGCCGCCCGCGGGTTCTACCAGATCGGCCCGATGGTCCTCGAAAGCGGCGACCTGTTCGGCCTGCACCGCCGCTACCGCGTCGTCGCACCGCCGGCGTTCGTCACCGTCTACCCGAAGGTGGTGCCGCTGGCCGGCTACGATGTGATGTCGCGCCGGCCGATCGGCGACGTGCGGCTGACGCACCGCCTCTACGAAGACCCGACGCGGATCGCCGGCGTGCGGCAGTACCAGCCCGGCGACCCGCTCAACCGCATCCACTGGCGAGCGACCGCCCGCACCGGCACCCTGCACGCGAAGGTCTACGACCCGACCAGCCTGGCCGGGGCAACGGTCGTCCTCGACTTCCACGCGGCCGGCTACCCCGCGCGCGGCGAGCCGCACCGCTCGGACCTGGCGGCCACCACGGCGGCATCGCTGTGCCACGCGGTGCAGACGCTCGGCCAGCAAGTCGGCCTAGTGACGAACGCGGCCGACGCGGCCGAGCGGCTGTCGCAGGTGCGCTACCGCGAAACGGCCGAGAAGGCGGTGGACGACGTCGAGGGCTGGCAGCGCGTGCGCCTGGCCCGCGCCGAGACGCGGCGCGACATGGCGGCGATGCGCCGGCCGCTCGCGGTGCCGACGCGGCGGAGTGTCGAACAGTTCCAGCGCATCCGCGAGGCGCTGGCGCGAGCCGAGGTCAACGACGGCCTGACGTTTGCGGAACTGCTGGTCGAGGCCGGCCCGCGCTTGCCGCGCGATGCGACAGTGATCGCGGTGCTGCCGGCCGTCAGCGTCGAGTCGGCGGCGGCGCTCGGCAACCTGCGGCGGGCGGGCTACGCGGTGACGGTGGTGCTGGTGATGCTGCCGGAGGGCGAGGGCGAGTCGTCCTACGGCCGGCTGGCGGCCGAGGGCGTGCGCGACGTGCGGCCGCTGGCGTCGGAGGCGCAGTTGCCGGAGTTGTGTTCGAGCGAGGTCAACCGCACGCCGTACACGATGAGCCTGCTGTGACATCTGTCTCCCCTCTCCCGGCTTTGCGGGAGAGGGGCCGGGGGTGAGGATCTTCGGAGC
>CAZNSL010000753.1:0-3430 GCA_964574975.1 uncultured Alcaligenaceae bacterium
GCTGGCGCGTCGGGCTCAATGGCATCACGGCCCCGGCGGCGGCGACGATGGGATGATGGCCGTCGGTGGCGGGGCTGGGACGACCACCGGTGGCGCGACCGGTTTCTTGCCGCTGGCGGCGACGATCTTCGCGGCGAGCTGCGCCGCCTCGGCCTTCACCTCGGGACGGGCTTGCTCGAAGTCGCGGTTCCTTTCCCGGTCGTACGCGAGTACCGCGCCCTCGAACGACACGCCCGCGAACAGCCCGCGGCTGCGCGAGTACGAAAACACCTCCGCGCGCAGCGTCGCGTCCGTGCCGGCCTTCGCGTCCCGGCCGACCGGCCCGGCCGCGATCGCCACGTCGGCCCCGAGCGTCAGCTTGTCCTTTCCTTGCAGGACGCGCTCCAGGCTGCGGCGGGTCTTGAACACCAGCACCAGATCGGTCGCCCGGACGCCGGCCTGGAACCCGACGCTCGCCCCGCCGATGCGCACGAACGCCGGGCCGCCCCACGCCCCGTCCGGCAGCTTGCTGTAGACCAGACCGTGGCCGATGCAACCACCGATGACGAACCCGGCCTTCACAACGTTCGGGATGATGGCAACGCCCTGGGCGTCGGCCAGGACGGACTCGGGGATGCCCCTGGCCGGCATCGACTCCATCGCGGTCAGGACTTCGGTCGCCTCGTCGAGCGTCCGCCGGATGGACGGCTGGGCCGCGAGCTGGCCCCACGGCAGGGCCGTCAGGGCGAGGACGGCGGCGAGCGGGAGTTGGTACGGACGGAGCATCGGGTCTCCTTCGGCGTCGGGGCGACGGGAGAATCTAACCGGGCCGGGAAACCGGGGCAATCCCAGCCTGACGGCGACGCCTGCGCCTTCGGTCAGTACCGCAACCGCTTCGGGGCACACGCTCGCCCGAACCTCGCGCGCGTCTCGGCCGTCTGGAATGCGCGTCACCGCGCCTACGTTGCCCAGAACCCGTAAAATTAGCGAGCGATGCCCGTGGCCGTCTCGGAGGCAACCGCGTTGAACCATTCGATCCTCGCCCGGACGGCGCTCGCCCTCGCCTTGGGGCTGAGTGCCGCCGGCTGCCGCCGCGAGAAGCCGCCGCCTGCGGCCCCGCCGCCGCCGGTCGTGTCCGCGACCCACCCGGTGTCGTATCCGGTGCAGGCGTACTACGAGTACAACGGCAACCTCGACGCCATCGACACCGTGCAGGTCGTGGCCCGCGTCAAGGGGTTCTTGCAGGAGATCCTCTTCCGCGAAGGGGCCGAGGTTGAAAAGGGCGAACTCCTGTTCAAGATCGACCCGCGCGACCACCAGGCGGCCTTGAAGAAGGCCGAGGCCGATCTGCTCAAGGCGACCGCGGAGTTGAAGCTGGCGCGCTCGGACGAGAACCGCGTCAAGTCGCTGCGCGGCACCGGGTCGGTCACGGAGGAGGAGTTCGCCCAGCGGGTCGCCGCCCGCGAGTCGGCCGAGGCCGTCGTCAAGCAGGTCGAGGCCGCCCTCGAAGCGGCGAAGCTCGAACTCAGTTACACCGAAATCCGTGCCCCGATCGCGGGCCAGATCAGCCGCACGCTGGTCACTCGCGGCAACCTCGTCGGCCAGGGCGAACCGACCCTGTTGACCACCATCGTCCGCATGGACCCCTTGTACGTCTACTTCGACGTGCCGGAACGCGACCTGGTGGAGTACCAGCGGACGATCTTGGAAGCGCCGCCGCCGGGCGGCACGCCGTCGGCCCCGGTCGAGGTCGGCGTGGCGACGGAGGTCGGTTACCCGCACAAGGGCCACATCGACTTCCGCGAGAACCGCGTGGACATCGGCACCGGCACGGTGCGCATCCGCGGCCGCATCCCCAACCCGCGGGTGCCGCCGGCCAATGCGCGACTCCTGTACCCCGGCCTGTTCGCGCGGGTCCGCGTCCCGGCCGGCGGCCCGCGGCCGTTGCCGGCCATCCCGGAGGACGCGCTGATGACCGGCCAGGAGGGTCGGTTCGTCTACGTCCTCGACGCAAACGACATCGTGCAGAAGCGGACGGTGACGGTCGGTCCGCAAATCTACAAGGCGCTGGCTACCGAGAGCCAACCGAGTTGGACGCTCGTCGCCGCGGACGGGGCAAAGTCGGAGCCGGTGCCGTCGGTGGTCGCCATCGAGCATGGGCTGACGCCGAAAGACCGCGTGGTCGTCAATGGGTTGATGAAGGCCCGGCCCGGCGCGCCGGTCGCGCCGGAGGCGTGGGAGTTGAAGCCGCCCGCGGCAAAGTAAGTGCTGAGTGCTGAGTGCTGAGTGCTGAGATGTCAGCACTCAGCACTCAGCACTCAGCACTCAGGACTCAATATGATCTCTCGGTTCTTCATCGACCGACCCGTCTTCGCCAACGTGATCGCCATCCTGACGGTCCTGTTCGGCGTCGTCGCCCTCTACCGGCTGCCGGTCGAGCGCTACCCGGCCATCACGCCGCCGACCGTCGTCGTCAGCGCCAGTTACCCCGGCGCGAACGCCAAGGTCGTCGCCGACACCGTGGCCGCCCCGATCGAACAGCAGATCAACGGCGTCGAGAACATGATGTACATGTCCTCGACGAGTTCCGCCGACGGCTCCTACGCCCTCACCATCACCTTCGAGATCGGCACCAACCTCGACGACGCTCAGGTGCTGGTACAGAACCGCCTGTCCATCGCCGAGCCGACGCTGCCCGAAGAAGTCCGTCGGCAAGGAATCACGGTCAAGAAGCAGTCGTCGAACATCGTCCTGGCCGTGTCGCTCACGTCGCCGAAGAAGGTGTTCGACGGGCTGTTCCTGTCGAACTACGCGACGCTGCGGCTGCGCGACGAGCTGAGCCGAGTCGAGGGCGTCGGCGAGGTCATGGTGCGCGGCGTCGGGTCGTACGCCATGCGCATCTGGATCGACCCCGACAAGCTGGCCGCCCGCAAGCTCACCACGCAAGACGTGGTGGGCGCGCTCGCCCGGCAGAACGTGCAGGTGGCGGCCGGACAAATCGGCTCGCAGCCCAGCCCGGAGGGGCAGCGCTTCCAGATGACCGTGACCACCCTCGGCCGGCTGTCGGACCCGGCCCAGTTCGAGGAGATCGTGGTCAAGGCCGGCGGGGCGGGTCAGATCGTCTACTTGCGCGACGTGGCCCGCGTCGAACTCGGTGCGCAGACGTACGACTCGTTCGCCTCGCGCAACGGCATGGACTCGGCCAACATCCTCATCTACCAGCTCCCCGGCTCCAATGCCATCGACGTGTCCAATGCCGTGCGCGAGACGATGGAGCGGATCGCCCCGACCCTGCCGGAAGGCATGGACTGGGCCATCCCGTTCGACACCACCAAATTCGTCGAAGCCGCCATCCACTCCGTCTACATGACCCTGCTCGAGGCCGGCGCGCTGGTTCTGATCGTCATCCTCGTCTTCCTGCAGAGCTGGCGGGCCTTGCTCGTGCCGGCGA
>CAZNSL010000754.1:0-3430 GCA_964574975.1 uncultured Alcaligenaceae bacterium
GCTCGATGTCCGTCGAACACCGCGTGGCACAGCCGTGCCACGCGGTGTTTCTTTTCCCCAGCAACGCCGCAGCCGAGCAAGACCCATCGCACGCGGCAGGCGGCGTTCGCTATAATGACATCGACCGCAATCCGCACCTCGCACCTCACCCGGAGACGATCCTCATGGCCCTGTCCGCCGCTCAAGTTGCCCAGCAGAAGAAACAGGCCGAGGAGATGTTCTTCGAGGGGCCGGAAAAGCTCGGATTCGCCAAGGCCGTATTCTTCGGCGAGGCCCGGACCGATCACGTTTTCCCCTATCCGACCCTGCCGGCCGCCGAGCAGCAGGTCACCGACGAGGCCGTCGGCAAGTTGCGGCAGTTCTGCGCCACCTCCATCGACGCCGACGCCATCGACCGCCAGGCCGACATCCCGCGCTCGGTGATCGACGGCCTCAACGACATCGGCGTCCTGGGCATGACTGGGCCAAAGTCGCACGGTGGACTCGGCTTCAACCAGCAACAGTACTGTAAGGCGCTCGAAGTCCTCGGCGGGCACTGTTCGTCGACGGCCGTGTTCGTCAACGCTCACGGTTCCATCGGCGTGCGGGCGCTGATGCTCTTCGGCACCAAGGAGCAACAAGACCGTTGGCTGCCGGGGCTTTGCAAGGGCGGCAAGCTCGGCGCATTCGCACTGACCGAGGAGAAGGCCGGCTCCGACGCGGGTAACGTGCAGACCACGGCCACGCCAACCGAGGACGGCAAGGCATACATCCTCAACGGCACCAAGCGCTACATTACCAACGGCGCGATCGCCGACGTACTGACCGTGATGGCCCGCACCCCCGTGGCCGGATCGACCGAGACCAAGGTGACGGCGTTCCTGGTGACGCCGGACACGCCGGGCTTCAAGGTCGTCGAGCCACGCAAGGAGAAGGTCGGCATCCGCGGCACCGCGACCGCCTGGTTGGCGTTCGAGAACATGCGCGTGCCGGCCGAGAACGTACTGGGCAAAATCGGCAAAGGCCTGCGGGTCGCCCTGACGGTACTCGACTACGGCCGCATCACCTTCGGCGCGACCTGTACCGGGGCGGCCAAGACCTGCCTCAAGGCGATGACGAAGCACGCCAAGTCGCGGGTTCAGTTCCAGATGCCGCTGAGCGAGTTCGAGCTAGTCAAGAAGAAGATCGCCTTCACCGCGGCGCACGGTTTCGCCATGGAGGCTATGACCGCGCTGTGTGCGAAGCTGATCGACTCGGGCGACGACGACTACATGCTCGAGACGGCGATGCTCAAGGTGTTCGCCACGGAACACCTGTGGACGATCGTCAACGAAACGATCCAGCTCTACGGTGGGCAGGCGTATTTCTGCGACGAGCCGTACGAGCGGATGATGCGCGACGCCCGCATCAACACGATCGGCGAGGGAGCGAACGACGTGTTGAAGGCATTCGTCGCGGTGGTTGGCTCGCGTGGCCCCGGCATGCGGCTGGACGCGGCCCGGAGCAAGCCGCTCAAGCACGCCTCGACGCTGACGAAGGTGGCCTGGCAGCAGTCCGGCGGCCGCTGGTCGCGGCCGGAGTTGCCCGTCAAGCACGCTTCTCTGTCCGGCCCAGCGGCGACGGTGTCGCGGCAGATCAAGCAACTCGGCCTGACGCTGCCGTGGGTGTTCCTGCGGGCGGGCACGGAGGCGAAGTACGTACAGAGCCAGTACATACACGAGCGGCTAGCGGACATCGCCATCGACCTGTACGCTTCGGCGTGCGTGTTGAGCCGTTTGGACCACCTGCTGGCAGTTGCCAATGGCGACGCCCGCAAGGGCACGGCCGACATTGCGGCGGGCCGACTGTTCCTGAAGATGGCCGACCGTCGCATCCGGGCGAACTTCGCGGCACTCAAGGACAACGACGACGCCGACACGACCGCCGCCGCCGACGCGGCGCTCGCATAGTCCGGTGCTGACGCTTGTTGGGTCCGCGGCATGGCGCGACCGCCGCCAGCGTCTTGCCGCCCGTGGATTATCGCGTCGCCCCTTCCTCGGCCAGCGCCTCCGCGTTCGGCGGCAAGCCTCGCTCCGCACGGATACGGTCCACCTCGCGCAGCACCTCCTCCAGCGTCGTCGCATTCGCCGTCACGTTGCGGTACTCCAGACGGAATGCCCACAGGTTGACCAATAGCGCCGCCGTCCCCAGTGCGAAGTGGACGTGCCACGGCCACGCCTGGAGTTGCACCCCCGCACCGCCGGCGGCCGTGGCGATCACGATCAGCATCGCGGCCAAAGCCGGTGGGAACGTTGCCCGCTTCAGCTCGCGCGTCCGCTTGTGCCACGGTTCGTCCGGCAGGTCGTACGCCAGCGTCACCTCCTTGACCCAGCGGCCCGTGCCGAGGAAGTAGGTGAAGATCAGGCAGTGCGTCAGGAGGGTGCCGACGGCCGTGAACAGGCCGAGCAAAAAGTGCAAAACGAACACCTCACCGCCGGTCAGTTTCGACCACCAACCGACGGCGTAGGCTGCCACGAGGGCCAGGGCGTTGGTCGCTGCGAGGGTCAGGAAGATGCGCGTCATGGGGAGTTGGCCTTGCACTCCGGGGGCCGGGTCGGGCACACTGTCTGGGGCGGTCGGGTTGGCCGTGCCGGCTGTGGCGCGGGCCGGCCAAACTTGACTGACCCGACCAGTCGCGGATTCCCGCCGCACCCCTGGACGGGGCGCTATAATTGCACGCGAACGGAGCTGCGGCGGGCTAACGATGGCCAGCCGGCCCCCCGAAACCGAGGCTCCGATGGCACCCTGCTTGGCACTCCTCGCCGACGCCGCACCCGACGCTGCCCCCCGCCTGTCCGACCCGACGCTCCTGTGGATCACCTTCGCGTTGATCGCTGCCCTCCTGGTGGGGGCCTTGATCATCGCATGGTTCGACCGCTGGCGCAAACGACCGGCAGACTTCGGGATGTCGCCCGCGGAGCAGTTGGCCGCGTTCAAGCTATCCTACGACCGTGGCGAGTTGAGTCAGCAGGAGTACGAGAGCATCCGGGCGAAACTCGCCCCGAAAGTCCGGCAGCAGATGAACCTCCCCGAGCACCCGGCGGCCCCTGAGCCGCCCGCCCCGCCGGCCGATCCGCCGACCGGGGCGTAAGACATCGGCAATCCTACCCACGACGCCAACGACGCGGATTTATCCAGGAGACGGCATGCCTACGAAAGACGAGGGCGGGACTAACCGCCGGGCCGGTAACTCGGCCCGCAACCGCAACGCCTACTGCTCGTTCTGCCGCAAGAGCTATCGCGATGTCGGCCCCCTCGTGGAAGGGCCGAGCGACGTGTACATCTGCGGCGAGTGCGTCGAACTGTGTTCGTCGATCATCGACCAGGAGAAGCGCCGTCGCGGCTCCTCCAAGGCCCCATCCACGAACATCCCTGCACCGCGCTCGATCAAGGAAAAACTCGACCAGTACGT
>CAZNSL010000755.1:0-3429 GCA_964574975.1 uncultured Alcaligenaceae bacterium
GACCAGACCGAGCAGTACCGGTTGTTCCGCATCGAGCAGCTGCAGGCCCACCCGGGGGGCCAACCCATGTGACGGCGAAAAACTCCGGCGAGCCGGGAGCGAACGCGACCGGAGAAACGTCGGAGCGCCTACACTCCGGTCGCTTACGCTCCCGGCTCGCCGGAGTTTTTTCCGGTAGCTCTAAGCGTTGAAGCGCCGAACCGGTGACGGCCCGAGGCGCTGGGATCGCGCATGAATGACGAACCCGCCCCGATCGACTGGAAGGCGCTGCGGCGGTTCTACGGGGCCGTGCGCAGCTTCCTGACGTCCGAGGTGCGCGGCCGGGCGTTCGCCTTCATCGGTCTGCTCATCGCGTTCGCCCTGGCGATCAACGGCCTCAACGTCGTCAACAGCTACGTCGGCCGCGATTTCATGACGGCGATCGCCCACCGCGACCACGGCGAGTTCGTCCGGCAAGCCGTCCTGTACGTCGCCGTGTTCGCGGCGTCCACGGCCGTGGCCGTTCTGTATCGCTTCACCGAGGAGCGGTTCGGCGTCTTCTGGCGGGTGTGGCTGACGAACAAGGTCGTCCGCCATTACCTGACCGACCGCACCTACCACCGGCTCAAGGAGCAAGCCGGGGTCGAAAACCCGGACCAGCGCATTGCCGACGACGTGCGGACGTTCACGACGACGACGCTCTCGTTCGTCCTGATGTTCACCAACGGCTTCCTGGCGGCCGTGTCGTTTTCCGGCGTGCTGTGGTCGATTAGCCCCACGTTGTTCGGCGTGGCCGTGGGCTACGCGCTACTCGGAACGCTGGCCACGATCTACCTCGGCCGGCCGCTCGTCGGGCTGAACTATCGCCAGTCGGATCTGGAGGCCAATTTCCGGGCCGACCTGATCCACGTGCGCGAGAACGCCGAGTCGGTGGCCCTGCTGCGCCGCGAAGGGCGGTGGACATCTCGGCTCCTCGGCCGGCTCGACGAGTTGGCGGCGAACTTCCGGCGGATCGCGTCGGTCAACCGCAACCTCGGCTTCTTCACGACTGGCTACAACTATCTGATCCAGATCATCCCGGCCCTTGTGGTGGCCCCGCTGTTCATCCGCGGCGAGGTCGAGTTCGGCGTCATCACCCAGTCGGCGATGGCGTTCGCCCAACTCCTCGGCGCGTTCTCGCTGATCATCAATCAGTTCCAGTCGATCTCCTCGTTCACCGCCGTCGTCGCTCGGCTGAGCGCACTGGTCGATGCCATCGAGAAGCGCCCCGCCGCCGACCACCCGGTCCCGGCGGTCGTCGAGGGCGAGGCCCGCGTGGCCTACGAGGGGTTGACGTTGACCTCGCCGCGCGACGGCCGGGTGCTGATTCAGGACCTGACCGCGGACATCCCGCACGGCCTGCGGGTCGCCGTCGTCGGCTCGGACGAGGAGGCCCGCGTCGCGTTGTTCCGCGCCACGGCCGGGCTGTGGGACGTCGGCACCGGACGGATCGTTCGGCCCCAGTTCGACCAAATCCTGTTCATGTCCGAACGCCCGTATCTACCGCCGGCGACACTCCGGTACGTATTGCTCCGCACCGGGCGCGAGGTCGAGATCGGCGACGACCAGATCCTGGCAACGCTGCGTGAGCTGGACGCCGAGTCCGTGGTGAAGCGGGCCGGCGGACTGGATCGGGAACGGGACTGGAGCGGCCTGCTGTCGCAGGGCGAGCAGCAACGGCTGACGTTCGCCCGGGTGCTGCTGGCGGTGCCGCAGTTCGCCGTGTTCGACCGGGCGGGCCAGGGCATGCCGCCGGCGGCGCGAGCGCAGGCCCTACGGACGCTCACGTCGCGCTCGATCTCGTACATTACGTTCAACGACGAAATTGCCGACGCGACCCTGTACGACGCGGTCCTCGAACTTCGCAGCGACGGCTCGTGGTCGTGGCGAGCCGGGGATTGGGACCAAGGTCCAGGGGCGCGTTAGTGGGGGCTACCTACGCTGTCAGCCGACGCGGTGGCCCCACGGCCGACCGCCGCCGGGATGGAGATACTGCCATGCGCTGTCCACCGTTGCTGAAGCCATTCCGCGCCGGATGGGCGCTCGGGCTATGCGTCGTCGCTGCCGGCTGTACGTCGGCCCCGCCGCCGGCTCCGGTGGCCGAAGCGCCCCTGGTCACGGTCGCCACGCCGGTGGCGTCGGATGTCGCCGACTACGCGGACTACAACGGACGCACCGATGCCGTCGAGAGCGTCGATATCCGGGCGCGGGTCAGCGGCTACCTACAGGAGATCAAGTTCAAGGCAGGCTCGGAAGTTAAGGCCGGCGAACTCCTGTTCGTCATCGACGAGCGGCCATACAAGGCCGAACTGGACCGCGCCGAGGGGCAGATCAAGTTGGCGGAGGCCCGGTACAAATTCGCCGCGGCCGAGGTCGTGCGAAACGAGCCGCTGGTGAAAACCGGGGTGACGACGCAATCGGAGTTCAACAAGCTGGTGGCGTCCCGCGACGAGGCGGCGGCGGCCATCGAGGCCGCCAAGGCGTCCTCCGAGTCGAATCGGCTGAACCTGGGCTTCTGCCGGGTCACGTCCCCGATCGCGGGCCGAATCAGCCGCAACTACATCACGGTCGGCAACCTGGTCACCGCCGACTCGTCCCTCCTGACGTCGGTCGTGTCGCAGGACCCGATCTACGTCTTCTTCGACGTGGACGAGCCGACCGTTTTGCGCATCCAGAAGCTGATCCGCGAGGGCAAGTTCAAGTCCGTCCGCAAGTCGGACGAGGTGCCCGTGGCCATCGGGCTGGCCAACGAGCCGGGCCAGTTTCCCCACCCCGGCACCGTCAACTTCGTGGATAACCGCCTCGACCCGAACACCGGCACGCTCAAGGTGCGGGCGGTCGTGCCCAACCCGCAGGTGGCCAACGGCGACCGCGTGTTCGCCGCCGGCATGTTCGTCCGCGTCCGGTTGCCGCTCGGCGAGCCGCGCAAGCAACTCCTCGTGACCGAGCGCGCCCTGGGCAGCGACCAGGGACAGAAGTTTCTCTACGTCGTCGTCGCGAAGGACGGCAAGGACGTGGTCGAGTACCGCCCGGTCAGCGTCGGCCCGACGCAGAAGGGTGGTCTACGGGTGGTCGAGCCGTTGAAGCTGGTGCGGGCCAAGGAGGGACTGCGCATGGCTCGTCCGGACGAGGCCGGAGCCGAGGACAGCATCGGCCCCGCGGACAAGGTGATCGTGGACGGCATCCAGCGCGCCCGGCCGGGGCTGGAGGTGCGGACCAACGAGATACCGATGCCAGTGCGGCTGCCGCTGTTGGAGTCGAAGAACGCGGGTGGGAAGAAGTAGGTGCTGAGTGGTGAGTAAGCTCTGTTGAATCGCCGCCGAGCGGGGGGGGGGGGGCCCCCCCACCAAAAAAAGGGGAGACGGGGGGGGGCCCCCCCCCCGCCCGGGGGAAAAAAAAGGAAAGAGGGGG
>CAZNSL010000756.1:0-3429 GCA_964574975.1 uncultured Alcaligenaceae bacterium
CGACGGGTTTGATCGACCCGTCGCTGGCACTCCGGGCTGGCCGCGCGGCGAGGAAGGCCGAGACACGCTACCTGCGAGCTTGGTCGCCGTCCAGACGGCGTTCGGACACGTCACCTCCACCTCCGGGCGGGACGAACAGGTAGCGGCCCGATGCCGGATCGGTTAGCGCCTTGACCTTGGCCCGCTCCGCCCGTGGCAGATGGCCGCGGGTCAACGGTGATGTCGGAATCCGGGACTGCGTTGGTCGCCATCAGCGGATACAATCGGGGAGTGCGGCGACGCGGGATCGGACGCACGCCGCGTGCCGAAGCGGAGGACGACGCGATGACGACCGCGACGACAGTGCCGACGACGATCGAGCCGGGAGCCTTGGAACTGGCCCGCGAGTACGGCGTCGAGCGCGAGCTGTACGAGATTCTGGAGGAAGGCCGGCGCACCGTCGTCGGCCTGCGGCGTTTCGAGGTGGAGGCCGAATGCGCTGACGACATGGGCGACCCATGTGTTGTTGTGACGGCCGTCATCGACCCGGCCACCGACAATGACCCGAGCCACCTGACATGGTGGTCGTGGCGAATCGACCGGTTCGGCATCCCCACGGCCGGGAGGTTTCTCGCCGTGACGCGCCTCGACCAGGGGAACGCATGACTGGACGTGAGTTCCTGGTCGTTGCCCGCGAAACGGTTCGCGGCCGGACAGAGGCTCACTGGCGTGCGGCGGCCGGGCGCTCCTATTACGCGCTCATGCTCGAACTGCGCGGTGCCTTCGCCCGGTGGGGTTTGACGATACCGTCGCCCGTGTTCGTCCATCAGATCACCCTCCAACGGACATTTGCGAGCACCGATCAGGACATCAAACAGATCGGCCGCTGGCTTGAAGAGTTGCGTCGAGTTCGGGGCCTCAGCGATTACGACCTTGCTGGCAGACCCGATTTTGCGACCGATGTTGAAGCTCGGCGAATGATCCGGTTTTCAACCGACGCCCTTGCGCATTTCGACGCCATCGACGCCGACCTACCCCGCCGCACCGCGATTGCTGCCCAAATCCGAAAGGTCTTTCCCTGATGCCCCTGAACTGCCCCGTCTGCCGGGCCGGTAACGATGCCGGGCCGGCCTGCCGCCGCTGCCGGGCCGACCTGGCGCTGTGCTTCGCCGTCGAGCGGCAGCGGGCCGCCGCGCTGGCCTCCGCCCGCAAAGCTGCGGCGCAAGGCGACCTGCCGTGGGCGTTTTCCCAGGTCGGTCGCGCCGCCGCGATCCGCCGCGGTGACGATGTACAACAACTCCGCGCGGCCCTGGCCGTGCTGGCCGGCGACTTCGCCGGCGCGTGGGAGGCAAGTCGTGCCTGAGACCGTCCTGATCGTCGACGACGAAGAATCCGTCCGCCGGACGTTCCACGACTGGCTCGCCGGCAGCAACCTCGGCGTGCGCGTCCTCGCCGCCGCCGACGCCGAGCAGGCGCTACAGCACGCCAACCAGTCGCCGATCGACCTGGCCGTACTCGACTGGAACCTCGGGGCCGGTAACGACGGCCTGCAACTGCTCGAAGATCTGTCCGTCTTCCACCCGGACATCGTGGCGATCATGGTGACGGGCTACGCCCACCAGGCGACGCCTTTGGCCGCCATGCGCATGGGCGTCCGCGACTACCTCGACAAGAACCAAGACCTCGACCGGGCCACCTTCCTCACGGCCGTACAGAAGCAACTCGACCGCATCCGCCCGGCCAAACGCCAGCGCGAGGTCCACACCTCGCACGCCGCGTTCCGCTCGGCCGTCGAGAAGATCCTGCCGCTGGTGCGCTCGGCCTCGGCGATGAACGAGTCCCTCTCCCTGCCGAAGGCCATCGCCAGCCTGTGCCCTTTCACCGCGCTGGCGACCGGGGCAGGCGACGCAGTACTGTTCTTCCGCCGGGACGATGAGGGGCGGGCCTACGACGCCCGCGGCACCCTGCTCGACGGGGAGCTTGTGCCGTTCGCGCGGTCGGTAGCGGCGGCGGCCGTCAGTCGCGGCGAGCCGTGCGTGCTGAACGAACCCACAGCCGCAGCGTCGGCGGCAATGGAGCTACAGCCGTTCGAGCGCGGCCGCTCGGCCATCCTCGCCGCTCCGGTCGATGCGGGGCCGGAGGTGCAGGCGGTGCTGGAGTTGTTCGACCGGCCCGGCGGCTTCCGCGACGAGGACCGCCGCCTGGCCGCCGCGGTCGCCGCGATCGGCGGAGAACTCATCCGGCACGCCCTGGCGGAATGGGACACCAATCAGGCACTGTACGCCGCGGTGCAGACGGCGCTCGATGCAACGCAAGGGGCGACCGCCGCGCCGACCGCGGACGAGCCGCCACCGGCCGCGGTGCTGGACACCCTGCGCGAAACGCTCGGCGGGTCGGCCGTGGATTCGGCGGCAGCCGTGCGGCTGGCCGAGGCGGTGCGAGCCTTGGCCGTGCGCTACGGCGAACCGGCCGTCGAACACTGTATCCGCGTCGTCGAAAGCGCCCGCAAGCTGCTCGATTCCATGGAGTAGGAGTTAGGGGTTAGGGACCAGGGGTTTAGGCGGGACGTTCTAACCCCTGGCCCCTAACCCCTGGAACGGATGGCGAACGTCTTGGACGACCTGACGACACTGGCAACGACCGACCGCCTCCTGCGCGACCCGCGGGCGACCGGGGCCGGCGTGCGCGTTGCCGTCGTCGATAGCGGCATCGAGCGCGACGTGCTGGCCGCCAAACACGCGAACATGCGGCCCATCGAAGGCGGCGTGTTCCGCGCCGCGTTCTCCGATCCGTTGCCGTACACCGGTCACCAGAGCGCCCCGCACGGCACCACCGTCGCCGACGTGATCCTGACAGTTGCCCCGCAATGCGAGCTGTACTCCGCCGACGTGTTCGGACCAACCGGGACCTGCGAGGTCGAGACCGTCGTACGCGCGTTGAACTACATCGTCGATCATTGGGGTTGCAAGGTTGTCAACCTGTCCCTCGGCGTGCCGGAGTCGCGGGTGCAGCCGGTGCAGCGGCGCAACGCGCTCCTGCGAGCCGTCGAGGAGGCATACTACCGCGACGTGCTCGTGATCGCCGCCGCCCACAACGACCACCCGCTGACGCGCAGCTTCCCGGCCGCGTTCGCGCCGCCATTAGTGTCGGTGGACAAGGGGCTGTTCGCCGATCCGCTGACGTTCGCGTACCGGCTGCGCGATCAGGTGGAGTTCCAGGCGCATTCGCGCGGCTACCTCGGCCCGTTCGCCGCGGAGCCGGCCACGAGTTGGGCGGCCCCGCACGTCGCCGGCATCGCGGCCCGCATGGCATCCTTGAAGCCGGACATCAAGCCGTTCGAGTTCAAGACGCTCTTGTACTGGATGGCGCAACGCGACGCGAAATAACCCTCGTTCCCAGGCTCTGCCTGGGAACGCGCTGCTTGCGAGGCTCTGCCTCGCGCGGGCGGCT
>CAZNSL010000757.1:0-3040 GCA_964574975.1 uncultured Alcaligenaceae bacterium
TCGCAGTGCATGCAGGGCACCGGCTGGAAGTGGAACTCCGTGGGCATCTCCGCCGGTTCCGAGCCGCTACCGTGGTACAGATCGACGCGCAGCCAGTGCATCTCGCGGCCGCGGCTGACCTGGTCCTTGCCGACGACCGGGATGTTGTTCTCGGCCTGACAGGCGACGACGCAGGACTTGCAGCCGATGCACGCGGTCAGGTCGATGGCCATGCCCCAGCGGTGTTTCGCGGTTTCGGGCGGCGACGGCGGGTAGAGCGTCAGCGGCTTGCGCGCTTGCCGCGTCTCCTCCTTCACCAGCTCCTTCTCGCGCTCGCCGGCAAACCGCAGCTCCTTTCGGTAGTCGTCGAGCGTGCCGGCGCGGACGACTTCGCGGTTCTCCATCAACTGGTGTTCCTGGGTGCAGGCCAGCAGATACGTCCCGGCCGCCTTACGGACGCTCAGCCCCCGGCCGAACCAGAGCCGGTCGGAGGTGCGCAAGGCGTAGGCGTTGAAGCCGACCGGGTGGTCGGGACTGCCGCCGACCCGGCCAGCGTCCTGCCGACCGTAGCCGAGGTAGACCGTCACGGCATCGTCCGCGTGGCCCGCCACGACCCAAACGGGGGCCGCGACCGTGCGGTCGCCGACTCGCAGTTCGACCAGCGGGACGTGGAAGCCGCCGTGCTCGCCGCCGTGGGCGTAGGTCTTCTCCGCGACACCCAACCGGGCGGCGGTCTTCGGACTCATGAGGGCCGCGTTGTCCCAGGTCAACGTGGTGATCGGCTTGGGGCACTCCTGGAGCCAGCCGTTGTTGGCGAAGCGGCCGTCGTGGATCATTGGGTCCGGCCGGAACACGATCTCGTACTCGCCCTCCGCCGACGGCGCGGGCAGCGCTTTCAGGTGGCTTTGCCAGTCCGGCCGCAGCGCCACCGTCTTGAGGGGCAGGGCCGTCCCGGCCACGACGCCGTCGTGCAGCGCGATCTGCCAGAACTCCTCGAACCGGCCCGACGACGGACGCTCGGCCGTCCAGTGCTGATGCCAGTGTCCGCGCACGATCTCGTAGCCCGGAGCTGCCGTTTCCTGGTTCAGCGCCGCGAGCAGTTCGTGCGCCGACCGCCCCTGGTACAGCGGCTGAATGAGCGGCTGCACGATCGACGCGGTTCCGTCGTAAGCCCGCGTGTCGCTCCACGCCTCCAGGAAGTGCGCTTCGGGCAGGTGCCATTGACACTGCCGCGAGGTCTCGTCCTGGTAGAGGCTCAGGTGAACGCGCAGAGGCACCTTCCGCAGACGCTCCGCAAATTGGAAGTCGGCGGGTGCCGTGTAGACCGGGTTGCCGCCCAGGATCACCAGCGTCTCGACGCGGCCCTGCTCCATGTCATTGGCCAACTCGCGCAGGGAATCGAGAGAATCGACCGGCTCGGCCTCGACCGGGGCGGTGTGCAGCACCGTCTGACCGACGTTGCCGAGGTGATGGTTGATGGCCAGCGCCAGCAAGTGGACGGCGTCGGGCTGCCCCGGCCCGGCGAGGACCAGGCTCCGGCCGCGATGTCGCTCGAGATCCGCGGCGACGGCATCGACCCATTTTGCGTGGGGACCGGCCGCGTCGGCCGTCAATCCAAGCTTGGCGGCGAGCGCCCGGGCGAAGCCCTCGATCTCCTGGGCTTTCAGGGCCAGACGATTGTCCGCCTTGGCCCCGGTGCAACTGACGCACGGCTCGACCACATACAGCCGGCTCATCTCGGCACGGGCCGCGCCGGCCGCGGTGGTGCGGACGCGACGCCGGGCCATGAAGTCGGCCACGTAGCGCAGGCTGCCCGGTGCGCCGGTGAGGAAATCGGCGTCGAGGGACAGCACCACGTCGGCCTTGCGGAAGTCGTAATACGTATTCACCGACTCGCCGTAGGCAGCGCGGGCGGCCCGCCGGGCGGCATCCGGCGCGAGCGGTTCGTACTGGTGCCAACGCGCCTCCGGGAACGCCTGGAGCAGTTCGCGGATTTGCCGGTGTAGCGTCGGCGAGACGACCGTTTCCGTGAGCAAGCGCAGCCCCCGCCCCTGGCGAGACCGTTGCGCGTCGACGGCCTGGCGGATCGACAGCACGCCCTGCACCGGCACGCTGCCGAGGGCCGCCCCCCAGGTACTCGTCCGCCCGAGCAGGGTCACGGTCTGCGACCGATCGGGGTCGTAGAAGGTCAGGACCGACGCCTGATGCATCGGGTCGGTGGCCCCGAGGCTGCCGGGGTGTTCGGGGTTACCTTCGATCTTGGTCGGGCGGCCGAGATGACTTTCGACCAGCAGGCCGACGCCGGCCCCGCCCAGGGTCATCGCCGTGGCAAAGAACAGCGGCTTGCCCGGTACGACCTCCTCGGGTTGCTTCACGTACGGCACGACGTTCACCGCGGGGGCAGGCCGGACCGAACAGCCGCTCAGGCCGGCCAGCGCGAGGGAAGCTCCCATGAGCGTCAGGAACCGTCGCCGGCTGAGCGAGTCGGGCCAGGTGTCGGCCTGTTCGGGAAACTCCAGCCGCATCAGTTCGCGGAACGCCTCGCTGTCGGCCAGTTCCTCCAGCGTGCGCCAGTACTTTCGCCCCCGGCGGGGTCCGAGCGACGCCTGGAGGGCCGCGAGTTCCGGCGACAGGTTTTTGCGTGGATTCATCGGTGGCAGACCGAGCAGGTGGTGAGGAAGCGGGTGTCGTGGATGGCGTACTCGTCCTTGAGCGCCCGCCCTCGTTCGAGCTGGTCCGGTGGCTCCTGCCAGTTCATGTCGAACACGGCCGCGCGGGGTCTGAGGTGCTTCTCCGGAGCGCGGTGACAGTCCAGGCACCACTCCATAAGCAGCGACGGCACCTGATAGGTGAAGGGCATTTCGTCGATCCGGCCGTGACAACTGCTACAGCCGACGCCCTTCTGAACGTGGATGCTGTGGTCGAAATAGACGAAGCCGGGCAGGTTATTGACGCGATGCCACACGAGGGGTTTGCCGGTGCGGTAGCTCTGCCGCACCGGCTCGAGCATGTCGCTGCCGACCCACATCTGCGAGTGGCAGTTCATGCACGTCTTCGTCGG
>CAZNSL010000757.1:3050-3427 GCA_964574975.1 uncultured Alcaligenaceae bacterium
GACAGTACCGGCAGTCGATGCCGAGGACGCCGACGTGGTGTTCGTGACTGAAGGGAACGGGCTGGACGCGGGTGTCTCCCGCGTTGGTGCCGTAGGCCGAGCGCGTGAATACGAGGCAGGCCCAGAGCAAGCCGACCGGGACGAGGACCGTGCTGAAAAGAAACACTCGCACGATCGTGTCGGTGCGGCGATGAAAGATCTGCGGCATCGCAGTCTCCTACTAGCCCGGCCTGGGCTACGGTGCCGACATGGGCGGTTGTCTAACGCGAGTCCCTCGGCTCCACGATCGGGGCCATGGCCGCCCGCCAACCTCGTCCGACCGTTGCGCCACTCGGCGTGGCGATCCGTCCTTGCGAAAGTCGCAGCGCCCTCTGCGC
>CAZNSL010000758.1:0-3419 GCA_964574975.1 uncultured Alcaligenaceae bacterium
GCCGTATCTCCATCGATGCGTCGCCCGAGCCGTGGCACGAGTCACGGCGACTCCTGGAGGGCGAATGTCTCGTGGCCGCTAGCGAATCCGCGCTGCGCGAGCGGCGTTTCGGCGAAGCCCTCGACTACTACAAGTCCGCCGCCGGCCGGCTCGACCTCGACGATGCTGAGGCCACGCGTCGCGTCGTCGAAGCGATGCTCGCTGAAGCCCGCCGCCTCAGTGCGGACGACCCGCTCGGCCCGGCCCTGCCGGAACTCCTCACTCACGTCCGGCAGTTGCAGTCGCCGTGCCCGGAAGCCGCGTTCTGGCTGGCGCTCGTGCTGCTACGGCGCGACGAGCGAGATGCGGCCGCTGCCGAACTCGAATCGGCCAACGCCGCGGCAGGCGGGCGACAGATCGACCCGGCACTGTACCTCGGCGCGCTGTGGCTGCGCACCGGCCGACCGCGCGATGCCCTTCGCGTCTTGGCCGATGCCAACCGCGCGGCCTCTCAGTGCCCGCTGGTCGGCTACCTGCTTGGCGTTGCCCTGATCGACTCCGGCGGCGACGTTCTGCTGGCCGTCCGCGCCTTGCAGAAGTCGGTCGAGGCACTGCCGCGATTCGTCCACGAGCCGGAGAAACTGTGGGCGGTGACGCTGCCGGCCGAATCGTGGGTGCGCAATCTCGCCCGTCGGGCGTCGACGCGGGGGACGGTATTTCAGTGTCCGCTCGGCCTCGACCGCGTTGGCGAGATTCTCGCCGACGCCCGCCTCCGCCTGGCGGAAGGTCTCGAACGAACCGGGCGAGCCGCCGAGGCAGCGCCGATCTTCGCCGACCTGTTGCGCCACACCGGAAACGCCGCGGCCCGGCGCGGTTTGGGACTGTGCCTGGCTGCGCTGGGGCGGTACGACGCAGCAATCCCGCACCTGGAGGCCACGCACGACGATTCTCCGCGCACGCTGGCGGCCTTGGCGGCCAGCCTGGCGCACTCGACGCGCGACCCGACCGGCAACGTGCGCAAGGCACTGGCCCTGATCGCCGAGCGACCCGTGAGCGGCGACGCGGGTTGGGCGGCACGGGCCGTCGATGTGTTTGCCGCGGCGCGTCGGGCCGGCATCGCGGTCGACCCGAAGCAAGCTGCCGACCTGGCTGGGTTGCTTGCGTCGGCCGAGGCGTGCGACCCGTCCGCCGCCGCCGTGTACGACCTCGCGGCCCGAGACTCACTCGCGATGAGCAATGGGGCTGTTGCCAGACTCTACGCGCGCGCCGCTCAGCAGCACGGCATCCGCGGCGCGAACGACCTCGCGCTCTTGGATGCCGCGTTCGCCGACCGGGCGGCCCTGCACGATTTTTTCGAACGGCGCGAGTGGGACTTTGTTGCGGCGGAACGCCTGTACCTGCAGCGCTCCGCCGAAGCCCGACCGGGGACGTATCCGACCGCCCCCGGCCCGGAGTACGCAGTTACGGCCGAGGCCATGCTCCTGGCGGATGCCCGCCGGGAGGCGGCCGGTGGCCGCTTCGACGCGGCGAACGGGTGGTGCGAACTGGCACTGGCACTCGGCCCTGACCGCCCGGCCGCGCTCGACCTACGCGCCGAGCTTGCGTACCGCCGCGGCGAGCCGAGCCGGGCCGCCGAAATCCTGCGCCGCTGGCACGTACGCCGCCCCGATGATCCAACACCGCTGGCCCGTCTCGGCCTGATCGAAGCGGCGGCAGGCAGGCAGGACGAAGGCCTGGCGCTGTTGCGGCAGGCGCTCGAGCGGGCGCATGGGAAGGCCCGCGCTCCACTGGCGTATACGGCTGCCCGGCTCGCCCTGGTGGTCGGCGATCTGGCCGCCGCACGGGGCTACGTCGAGGAGTGCCTCACCGCGGACCCGGGGCACGCACTGGCCCATTTGCTCTTGGCCGCCCTGCTGTGGGAGGTCGGCCAGTTCCGCACGCTCGCCGACGAGGCAAGTCGGCTTGCCGGGCTAACGATTGAGAGTCCGCAAGCGTATTACCTCACCGGCGTCGCGGCGTTCGCGGCCGGCGATTCCGACCAGGCCGAGTACCGTGCCGGCCGGGCCAAAACCTCGGACGGTCATCACTTGCGCGGGCTGGTGTACCTGCGGAACGCCGACGTGGCCCGCGCGGTGGCGTCACTGGCGAAAGTTGGCGACGGCCCGGCACACGACCACGCGATGGCACTGCGCGGCCAAATCGCCTGGATGGCCGGCGACTACCGCGAGGCGCTTCAGTGCTGGCAAGCCGTGCCGGCGGCGGCGCGCAAGAGTTGGCACCTGAGCGATGTCCTGCCGGGGACGCTTTTCCTCGCCGGCGTGCAGGCGTTCGGCGAGCAGAAACCGGAGGACGCAGCGACGTACCTCAAGGCTGCGGTCAAGGCCGGGCTGGCCGATCCGCGCGCCACGGAACTGTTGGCGGCAGCGTCCCAACTCGTCGGCAGCGATGTCGATGCCGAGGCGCCGACGCTCGCCCGGTTGGAACAAGCGCTCGCCGCGGGCGGACCCCAGCCGTTGGTGGTGCTGCGGCTGGCGCGCGCCTATCGACTGTACGGCCGACCGGCCGACGCCCGCCGCACACTCGGCCTTTGTCCCGACGATCCGACCCTGACGACCGAACGTGGTTTGCTGGCGTTGGCGGAGAGGCAACTCGTCGTCGCGGAGCGATACTTCGCGGCGGCCCATGCGGCCGACTCGCGCGACCCTGCTGCGATCGTGAACCTGGCACTGACGCAATTGTCGCTGGGGCGGCTGGCGGAAGCGGCCGCACTGTTTCCCCTCGCGGCTGAGGTTGCGCCAAAACCGGCCCAGCGACGGCTCTTCGCGCGGCTGGCGGTCCTCGCTTCGCCGGACGTGCCGACGCCTGCGGATTGGTCAACCGACGACGATCGGGCGCTGGCACACCTCCTCCAAACTGTCGGCCGCCTGGAACCCGTGGAAGCGCTCTTCGACGCGTTGGCCCAGCGACGCGCTCTTAGCCCGGCGGTGCGACAGGCGCGCGAGGAGTTACTGCCGCTGCGGGCGAAGCGTCGGCTCGACCGCGGCGACCCCGCGGGGGCCGCGGCCGCACTCGCGCAGGCGACGCCCGTTCCGGTCGTGCGTAACCTGCAAGGGGTCGCGGCGGCCGTCCGGCAGGAGTTCGCCACCGCGGTGCGGCACTTCCACGCCGCGTTACCACCCTCCGGCGACGACGCCCGGGTGCAACAGAACCTTGCCCTCATCCACGGGTGGCTCGGCGAGTCGGACGAGGCAGCCGCCCACTGGAAGCGGTTTTCGGAGTTGTACGCGATCCAGTTACCGCGCCCGGCGGGCATGGACGACTACTACGTCCGCATCCGGAACGCCGTCCGCGAGTTGCTCCGTGCGGGCGTTGGGTAGCAACGCTAAGTAGGTCCCGCCTGCCGGGCGGGACCCGAAGCCGCTACAGGTCCCGCCCGGCAG
>CAZNSL010000759.1:0-3417 GCA_964574975.1 uncultured Alcaligenaceae bacterium
CGGCGTGCAGGCGACGTACCAGCCACTCAACGACATCACTTCGCCGGAAGGCAAGATCGGCGGTGCGGCCCAACTGCGCCGGCCGGGCGTGGTGCTGCACCACACGACGATCGCCTACGAGATGAACCCCGAGGACATGGTGCGGGTGCTTCGGATCGGCCAGGAGAAGCTTTCGGACAAGGGCGTGACGAGTGCGGCCAAGCGCGTTAGCCCGCTGCGCCGGCAGACGCAACTGGTGCGCGAGGCAATCATCGCGGCGCTAGCCGAGGGCTTCGACCGGCGGTTCGGCCTGACCGCGGGGACATTGATCGACGCCGAGGTCACCGCGGCGCGCGAACTCGTGGCATCGAAGTACGGCACGGAGGCGTGGACGCGCGACCTGCCGTGAGTGTCACGTCGGTGGCCGACCGGCCGATCAACGGGCGTTGCAGACGAACACCTGATTCCACCCATCGACGGTGCGGACGTACGCGATGGATCGACCGTCCGGCGAGACGACGCACGCCTCCGGCCGCGGTGGCGGGTCGCCCTTCGGGGTCCGGCGCGTCGTCGCGCCGGTCGCGGCGTCGGTCGTGCAGACGCTGCCGTCCACGACGTGTGCGACGAACGTGCCGTCGGGGCTCCAGGTAAACGCCGAGCCGATGTCGTGCGGGTTGCGCGTCATTGGTCGCGGCTCACCGCCGTTCGGCGATACGGTCCACAGTTGCACGATGCCCGCCGCGTCGCGCATGTGGAAACCGATGCGCGACCCATCCGGTACGCTGCGCAGCCAGTGCCGCGGCCCGCTCAATCCGGCCGTGAACGTGAGCCGCCGCTGCACGACGCCGCGCGGCGGCCGCGGATACTGCAACGCCGTGCCTTGCAACGGGCCGTTGCCGGGAACTGTAAGGTCGTCCGGCAGGTCGGCGACGAACACCTCGTCGTGCGTCGATCCGTCCGTGGCGACGACGCGGCCCTGGAACGCCAGCGCCTTCGCCTGCCGGGAGCCGTCGGCCCGACGGTAGCCGCGGGTGCCGATCCAGGCGTCCTCGAACGCCCGGCCGATCTCGTCCGACCCCGGCCGCGGTGCGTCCACCGTCGCGGCGACGACGACCGCGAAGTAATCGCCGTCGTGGTTGCGCGGGTGCGTCGCCGGCACGACGACCGGCCGCGGAATCGCCACGGCGATTGTGCGCCGGTTGCGCTCACCCCCACATCCGATGTCGAGAACGTGGTCCTCGTAAGTGAAGCTGATCCATTCGCCGTCGCCGCTGAAGACGTGGACGTGCGACCCGCCGCGCAGCGCCCCCGGCGTGAACGGCGGCACCAGGTCGCGCGCGTCGAGCGGCCGGGCGACACCGGGCCGGACTTCCTCGACGATGACGCCGCGCCGCCGCGCGGGGCCGTAGGTCCAGTCCGGCGTGGGGTCTTCGGGGCCGAGGATGAACGCGACGCGGTCGGCCGTCGGGCTGTACGTCGCCACGCCACACTTCGCTCCGCGCGTGGCTTCGTAGAGGATGCTCACCGCGCCCGTATCGACATCGACGGTTTCGATGCGGGTGCCGTCGAAGACATCGCCGGCCGGGTCGGGGCGCACATCGTAGACGATGCGCCGCGAATCGGGCGACCAGACGTTGACGTTGGTGAGGACGTGCCCGTGGCTGGCCGTCGTAAGTTGGCGTTCGCCGTTCATGGGGTCAGTATCATGATCGGATGTTCGACCGCCACGACCCGTTCGCGGCCTTGCGCTTCGCCGACTATCGCCGCGTCCTCGCCGGCAACGTTCTCGCCAGTGGCAGCAGCGAAATCCTCACCGTCGCGGTCGGCTGGGAACTGTACCAGCGCACCGGTTCGGCCCTCGACCTCGGCTTCGTCGGGCTGGTGCAGTTTGTGCCCGTGGTGCTGTTGGCCCTGCCGGCCGGGCACGCCGCCGACCGCTACAGCCGCAAACGGATCTTCGCACTGTGCATGGCCTTCACCGGCTTCTCGACGCTCGTGCTCGCCGTGGCGTCGCTGACCGGCGCGCCGGTGGCCGTCATCTACGCCTGCCTCGCCTGCGCCGCTTGCGTCCGGGCGTTCGCCATGCCGGCCCGGTGGTCGCTGGTGCCGTCGGTGGTGCCGCCGGAGGCATTGGCCAACGCCGTCACCTGGAACACCAGCGGATGGCAGACGGCCGCGATGGTCGGCCCGGCCCTCGGTGGCGCGGCCATCGCCGCGTCGGGGTCCGCTGCCGCGGCGTATCTGTTGTCGGCCGTCGGATCGCTTACCTGCGCCGCTCTGATCGCCGGCACGAAGCCGCGGCCGCTGCCGCCGCGCTACGAGCCGGTCACGCTGGCGTCGCTGTTGGCCGGGGCGCGGTTCGTCGCCGCGACGCCGGTCATCCTGGCGACGATCGCGCTCGACCTGTTCGCGGTGCTGTTCGGCGGCGCGGTCGCCCTGTTGCCGGTATTCGCCAAGGACATCTTGCACATCGACGCGCTCGGGCTGGGCGTGCTGCGGGCGGCCCCGTCGGTCGGGGCGTTGGCGATGGCGCTGACCATCGCGTTCCGCCCGCCGATGCGCCGCGCCGGCTGGGCGATGCTGCTCGCGGTGGCCGGCTTCGGCGCGACGACGATTGGCTTCGGCCTGTCGCGCGACCCGGTGCTATCGTTCGTGTGCCTGGCGCTGACGGGAGCGCTCGACAATATCAGCGTGGTGGTGCGCTCGACGCTCGTGCAACTGCTGACGCCGGACGAAATGCGCGGACGAGTGACGGCCGTGAACGGTATCTTCGTGGTCACGTCGAACGAGCTGGGGGCATTCGAGTCGGGCCTGACGGCCGCGTGGTTTGGCCCTGTAGGCTCGGTGGTCGGCGGCGGCGTGGCGACGCTGCTGGTGGTACTGTTCGTAGCCGCGGCGTGGCCGCAGGTGCGTCGCCTGGGGCCGCTGCACGACCCGCTCGCGCCCGCCGAGTAGTGCGCGACCCATCGGGAACGTACGTTGGTTCGACGTTCATGGCCGAACAGTTCCGTCATCGGAGGTGCCGACGTTCGGCAGCGGATTGCGGGCGAAGACCCATTCCTCGACGGGCTTGCCCTCGACCAGATGCTCCTGCACGAACCGCGGCATGCGTTCGGCCGTCAAGCCGGCGTACCACGTCCCTTCCGGGTACACCACCGCCACTGGCCCGTCCTGGCAGACGCGCAGGCATTGCACCTTCGTGCGGTAGCAGGCGTTCGGGCCGGCGCTCAGGCTCAGGTTGCGGTCCTTGAGCTGTCGCTTCAGCACGACCCACGCCGCCTCGCCGATCTCGGTGGGGCAACACTCGCCGCCGACGCACAAAAAGACGTGGCGGTGGTACTGGCCGATGCCAAGCTCCGCGGCGACCACGGGCAGTTCCGCCATCACGCCCCCTCCGTCGCGCCGCGCCATGATCACCAGCCTTGGCGCCGCGGCAGG
>CAZNSL010000760.1:0-3403 GCA_964574975.1 uncultured Alcaligenaceae bacterium
CGGCCGCGCCGTCGCGGCAACGACTACGCCATTGCCGACCCGACCGACAACCTGACGCCGGAGGGCCGGATCAAGTCGGTCGGCTTCGAGGCCGATAGCGGCCTGCGGGCCAGCATCGGCTACCGCGGGGCCAACGGCTGGGCGCTGGTCGGCACCTACTTCTACCTGCACAGCGGCGATCTGAACTCCGTGGGCGCTCCGGCCGGCGGCCTGTTGTACGCGACGCTGACGCGGCCGGGAATCGTCGATGAAGCAGCGTTCGCCAGCGGCAACACGAGCCTGAACCTGCACGTCTACGACATCGAGGCGGCCAAGACGCTGACCCCGGACGAGTCGACGTCGCTGCGGCTCTCGTTCGGCCCGCGGATCGCGTCGATGGGCCAGGACCTCAACGCGTACTACTTCGGCCGACAGGCCAACGGCACCGAGGTGCGAACGCGCACCGAGTTCGATCTGGGCGGTCTGACGGCCGGGGCGCAGCTCGACTGGTGCCTGGGCCGCGGCTTCCGCGTGTTCGGCAAGAGCCGCACCTCGGTCCTGTTCGGCGAGTTCACCAGCTCGCACCGCGAGACCGACTTCGGCGGCCTGACGACCAACGCCGACGTGGAGGAACACTACAACGCCGCGGTGCCGGTCCTGGAGTTGGGCGCGGGCGTGGCGTACCAGTACCGCAACCTGCGAGTGAGCGCGGGCTACGAGGTGCAGAACTGGTTCAACGTGATCGACGGCCCGCAGTTCTCCAACGACTTCGCGGAGGGCAAGATCGGCCGCCGCCAGAGCGACCTGAGCCTGGAGGGCTTCTTCCTGCAATTGGGGCTGGCGTATTGACGGCGAGCCGGGAGCGTCAGCGACCGGAGGGCGAGCCGGGCGCGTCCGCGACCGGAGCGTTGTCCCCTTTCCGAAGCTCCGGTCGCTGACGCTCCCGGCTCGTCGTTGCGCCGGTTGCCCCTTCAGGGCGAGCGGGATACCGTGGCAACTGCCCGTCCGCGCACCCGGAGCCTGCCACCCCATGATCGAGAACGCCGAAGCCGTGGTCGTCATCGGTGGTGGGTTCGCCGGCGTCTACACCGCGAAATACATCGAGAAGCATCTCCCGGCCGACGTGCCCATCGTCCTGTTCAGCCAGGAAAACCACGTCGTCTTCACGCCGCTGTTGGGGAATGTCGTCGGCTCCTCGATCAACCCGATGCACGTCGTCTGGCCGGTGCGACAGATGCTCAAGCGCACCGTCTGCCGGACCGCCGCCGTCACCGAGATCGACTTGGCCAAGCGCCAGGTCTCCTACCGCACCGCGGCCGGCCGGCCGGCGATCCAGCGCTATCGCCACCTGGTGCTGGCCTGCGGTAACATCGTCAACCTCGACATCGTCCCCGGTATGAGCGCCCACGGTTGGCCGCTGAAGACCATGGGCGATGCCCTGGTGCTGCGCAACCACCTGATCGAGATGCTCGAAAAGGCCCAGGTCGAGCCGGACCCGGTGCGGCGCAAGCAGATGCTCTCCGTCGTCGTCGTCGGCGGCGGGTTCAGCGGCGTCGAGGTGGCCGGCGAGGTCGCCGACTTGCTGCTCAGCAGCACCCGCTACTACTCCGAGATCGACCCGGCGGAGGTGCGGGTGACGCTGTTGCACCGCGGCGCGCGGCTGTTGCCGGAGTTGCCCGAGTCCCTGGGCGAGTTCGCGCAGACGAAGATGCGCGACCGCGGCATCGACGTGCGGCTCAAGACCGAAGCGGCGGCCGTCACGGAGCGGGCGGTGCTGCTCAAGGGCGGCGGCGAGCTGCCGGCGGCGACGGTGGTCTGCACCATCGGCAACGCGAGCAACCCGCTGTTGGCCAAGTCCGGCCTGCCGATCGAGAAGGGCCGGCTGAAGACGGGCGGCGACTTCCGCGTCGTCGGCCACGACAACGTCTGGGCCTTGGGCGACTGCGCCGCAGTGCCGAACGCCTACGACGGCAAACCGTCGCCGCCGACCGCGCAGTTCGCGGTGCGGCAGGCGCGGTGGCTGGCCAAGAATGTCGCCCGCGCCCTGAAGGGCGGGACGATGGAGCCGTTCTACTTCAAGCCCCTGGGCGCGTTCGCGTCGATCGGCAGCCACCGGGCGGTCGGGCAGGCGTTCGGCTTGCGGCTGTCCGGCTTCCCGGCGTGGTTCATGTGGCGTGGCATCTACCTGTCGAAGATGCCGACGTTCGCACGCAAGTTGCAGATCGCCTTCGACTGGTTCTGGCAGATGCTCTTCCCGCGCGACATCGTGCAACTGACGCTGGAGCAGACCGAGCGGCTGGGCCGGGCGCACTACGAGGCGAAGCAGTTCGTCTTCCGCAAGGGAGACCTGGGCGACAAGTTGTACATCATCGAGAAGGGCGGCATCGGCGTGTACCTCGACGAGGACGGCCCGCCGGTGGCGATCCTGACGGCCGGCGAACACTTCGGCGAAGGGGCGTTGTTGAGCGGAGCGCCGCGCACCGCGTCGATCATGGCGATCGAGCCAACGGACCTGTTGGCACTGGGTCAGGAGGCGTTCGGCCAACTGACGCGGCACTGCAACCTGGTGAAGATGGCGTTCGAGAAGGGCTGGCAGGAGCGGCGAGCGGCGACGGCGGCCGACGACCTGATGGCCAAGGCGCAGGCCATCGGCACGCCGGCGCAGGTGATACGCGATTCGATGACCGACGGCTGACGGCTGCGGTTGCGGCAAACGCCCCGCCGCGGTAGACTGGGGAACTTCATCGACCCCGTTTAGGTCTCGTAGGGTGGGACGAGTGGAGCGAGTCCCACCGCGAACGCGCGGCACCTGCGCCGTTGCGGTGGGACTCGCTCCACTCGGCCCACCCTACGAGACCGATCGGCCTCGGTTCGCGATGCTCTTGCGAAGCGACGCGGATCGGGAACCGCCAAGGAGGGCACCGGGATGTTGACCGCGTGGTGGCGTAAGAAGTCGCAGCAATCCGAGCCGGAGGTTTCGGCGGCTCCGCCGGTGATGGCACAGGAGCCGATCCGCGTCGGCCGGTCGGTCGTGCCCGGCGGCGACGAGGCCGGTTACGACCGCGAACAGTGGGCCTTCCCCTTCGACGACCTGAGCTGGACGGGCGCGGAGCCGGCGGCCGAGCCGCCGCCGGCGTTCTACGCCTTCGACGACGCCGGCGCACCGGACACGGAGGCGTGGCGTGCGGACGGCTGGTGGGTGTCGGCGTGCCCGTTGCCGAAGCTGCCGCCGCCGGAGGTGGCCGCCGACGGGCCGGGCACCTGGGGCCTGACGGCCGAGTACGCCCCGCGGACGGTGGAGCCGAAGCGTCCGCGGCCGGTGGTGCGGCCAATGCCGACGCCGCCGGTGTTGCGCGGCAGCGACCGCATCGACAAACTGCGAGCGATGTTCGCGGTCGGCGACGCTCCGATGTGACGTTTAGCC